>CALEFO010000199.1 GCA_937877165.1 uncultured Lachnospiraceae bacterium
CAGAAGAACTCTGATGCGGAATTGTTCGGCAGCATGCCGATGCTCCCGCTGATGATGAAAATGGCGCTCCCATCCATTCTGGCGCAGCTGGTCAACATGCTCTACAGCCTGGTGGACCGGATTTATATCGGCCACATTGAAGAGGTTGGCACCAAGGCTCTTGCGGGGGTCGGTGTCTGCAATACGGTGATCATCCTGATCTCTGCGTTTGCGCAGTTCACGGGAGGCGGCGGAGCGCCGCTTGCCGCAATTGAGCTGGGGAGAGGCAACCGGGACAAGGCGGAGAGGATGATGGGGAACGGATGCTTTCTGCTTTTGGTTCTCACGGTTCTTCTGATGGTTCCGGTCTATCTGTTTCTGGATCCCATCCTGTACGCAACCGGAGCCTCCGCAGGAACCATTGAATACGCGAGAAGCTACCTTTCCATTTATCTTGTGGGAACGCTCGCGGTGATGCTGACCATTGGCCTTAATCCCTTCATTAATGCACAGGGACATCCGGGAACGGCCATGCTATCTGTCTTGATCGGTGCCGTCCTGAACATCGTGCTGGATCCGGTTTTTATCTTCGTATTCGGCATGGGGGTATCGGGAGCGGCACTTGCCACGGTCCTTTCCCAGACTGTGAGTGCGCTGTGGATTCTGTGCTTTCTTCTTTCCAGGAGGGCAAAGCTCCGCCTTCGCAGGAAGAACCTGCGGCCGGAGAAAAAGCTGATCGGGAGCATTGCGGCTCTTGGCGTTTCACCGTTTGTCATGGCGAGCACGGAGAGCATCATCGGACTAGTCATGAACCGGGGACTTGCGGCCTATGGAGATATCTATGTCAGTGCGCTGACGATTATGCAGAGCTGCATGCAGATTTTCTCGGTTCCGCTGAGCGGATTTACGCAGGGAGCAAGTCCGGTCATCAGCTATAATTATGGCCATGGGAATGAGAAGAGAGTCCGCGAGGGCTTTCACGTGATTTTTGCCGTGATGACAACAGTGAATCTTGTAATGACGCTTTGGATGATTCTGCAGCCGGGGCTTTTTGCAGGGATCTTCACTTCGGATCAGGAGCTTCGGGAGACGGTCTGCCGGATCATGCCGGTGTTCCTTGCGGGAATGACGGTTTTCGGCATGCAGAGAGCCTGCCAGACCATGTTCATTGCACTGAACCAGCCGGGAGTGTCGCTGTTCATCGCGCTTCTTCGCAAGATTTTCCTGCTGGTTCCGCTGGCCCTCATCCTGCCACACTGGTTTGGCGTGATGGGAATCTATGGCGCCGAGGCGGTTGCGGATGCGCTCGCGGCGTGCTGTTGCATTCTGATTTTCATGAATCGCTTTCCGAAAATTCTTCGCGGCATGAGCAAAATGGAACGAGAAGGAAACGGATTGTAAGAGACTGCCGGTCCGAAAGGATGCGGCGGTCTTTTTTGCAAAATCAGAGGACTGGCTGCATCGTGCGCTTTTCACCGAATGGAAATAGCGGTTCACAGTAAAGAGTGTCAGGGACGGAGCCGTTACAGCCGGAGCATCATATTTAAGACATGATTTTGATTAGAAATGACTCTTGTTGATTTTGAGGCACAGCTTTGCTAAAATAAACCTGTTTTTTATGATTTTCAATCCAGTCAATGCTTACGCAAGCCTTACACGAGGGAGAATTCCCAGAAGGATCCAGGGTAGCTGAATATGTCAGATGCGGGACAGGGAAAAGAGCACGTGATACAGATGACCGGGGAACAGGTCAACGAGGAGATGGAGTGTCTCCGCAGGCTGTTTCCCATTGTCCGTCTGCTGGATGAGAAGACTCTCCAGGAGAAGCCGTGCTATGCGCCCTGGAAGGACGAGAAACCCTGCAGGAACTGCATCGGCCGGGATGTTTTGAAAAGTAAAGGCCGCAAGTCCAAGCTGGAATATGTCGGAGCACATATTTATCAGGCAACGGCCCGTTACCTTGAGGTTGACGGGAAGCCCTGCGTCATGGAGATCATTCAGCCTCTGGAAACGGACGAGAAGATAAACACGGAGGAAGGCGAGAAGCTGTACCATGACGCGCTGACAGGAGCCTACAACCGGCGCTACTACGAGGACCATCTCCGGCGGCAGTACATGACGGCGGGAGTGGCGGTCATTGATCTGGATGATTTCAAGCTGTACAACGATACCTTCGGACATCATGCGGGAGACGTGGTTCTGGAGACAGCGGTTGCAACCATTCAGCACTGCATCCGGGATACGGACTTTCTGGTGCGCTACGGCGGGGATGAGCTTCTTCTGATTCTGCCGGAGATTGCGGGAGACGATTTCACGAGGAAGCTCCGCCTGATCAATGGCAAGATTCACGGTGCGGTGATCCCGGGCTATCAGAAGCTTCATATGTCGGCGAGCATCGGCGGGGTCCTGTCTGCGGGAATGACCGTGGAGAAGGCAGTCCGGGAAGCGGACAAGCTCATGTATCAGGCGAAGATGAAGAAGAACTCCGTCGTGACGGATCACGATGAGGAGGAAGAGGAAGAACCTGTTTCCAGTCAGGAGAAGCCTCTGATTCTGATCGTGGATGACTCGGAGATGAACCGTCTGATCCTGAGTGAAATGCTGCAGGAAGATTATCAGATCATGGAGGCTAAAAGCGGCGAGGAATGCCTTAGCCTTCTGGAGAAGAACGGAACGGACATTTCACTGATTCTTCTCGACATTGTCATGCCGGGAATGAACGGACTGGAAGTACTCTCCGATATGTCGAGGCAGGACTGGCTGGAGAACATTCCGGTCATCATGATTTCCAGTGAGGATTCCAGCGTTATTGTGCGCCGCGCCTACGAGCTCGGCGCTTCGGATTATATCAGCCGTCCCTTTGATGCCAGAGTTGTCTACCAGAGGGTTTCCAACACGATCCGGCTGTATGCGAAGCAGCGAAGGCTCAGCGCACTGGTTTCCCAGCAGTTCTATGAGCGCGAGAAGAACAACCGGATGATGATCAATATTCTGAGTCAGGTTGTGGAGCTCCGGAATGGCGAGAGCGGACTTCATGTGCAGCACATTCAGATTCTGACGGAGATTCTTCTGGAACGGGTGGTGCAGAAGACGGATCACTATCACCTGTCGCGCTCGGAGAGGTCCCTGATCGCAACGGCATCCGCACTTCATGACATTGGTAAAATCGCCATTGACGATGCCATTCTGAATAAGCCGGGACGCCTGACGAAGGAAGAATTCGAGATCATGAAGACGCACACCATGATCGGTGCGAAGATGCTGAAAGAGCTGGTGCAGTACAAGGATGAGCCTTTGGTACAGACCGCATATCAGATCTGCCGCTGGCATCATGAGCGGTATGACGGAAAAGGATATCCGGACGGTCTTGCCGGGGAGGAGATTCCGTTTGCTGCGCAGGTGGTGTCTCTGGCAGACGTGTATGACGCACTGACGAGCGAGCGTGTCTATAAAAAGGCGATTCCGCACGAGAAAGCGATTCAGATGATCCTGCGGGGAGAATGCGGTGCGTTCAATCCGATGCTGATCAACTGCCTTCTGGATGTGCAGGATAAGATACAGATGGAATTAAATACGTTGACTTCTACCCCCCCCAGGAGAAGCTGAGTGAAACCGGTGGAAGGAATGAAACAGAGAATGAGGTTATAACAGATGACAATTCGGGAAGTATATGACAAAATGGGCGCCGATTATGAGGCGGTGCTGCACCGTCTGCCCAGCGAAGCACTGATCGGCAGACTCCTTCTGAAATTTCCGGCGGATGCAACCTTCCGGACGCTGAAGGACGCGCTGGCGGCTCAGGATGCTAAGACGGCATTCCGCGCCGCGCATACGCTGAAGGGCGTATGCCAGAATCTCGGCTTTGACAACCTGTTCCAGCCGGTTTACGATCTGACGGAAGCACTTCGGGGCGGGAGCCTGGAGGGATCGGATGAACTGATGCCCCTCGTGGAGAAGCAGTACGACATCACGATGCAGGCAATCCGCGATTATGAGGCTTCGCAGCAGTAAGACGGGCGGCTCCACGTGCAGGAGAAATTGCCTGACCCCACAGCCCGGAAGAAAACGGACCGATAGGAGAGGGTCTGCAGGCGGACTCCGGAGCGGAAACGTTTTCGTAACAAAGCGAGTATACAGAAGTGAGCATATGGACAGGGCCCCGCGCGTTTATACGTGCGGGGCCCTGTCGTGTGCACACGTCAGACGGATACTGCCTGCCTGAGGCGGAAGATTTTGCGCAGCCTCGAGGATTCGGCCTGTCAGGAAAGGCGAAAAGGTGAGATAATCAAAAGTCAGGAAAAGAAGAGAAGCTTTTAGGTCAGATTTGGAGAGAACAATGACGGAAGAAGAACTGAGCAGAAAAGTAGATGAAATTGCCGCGAAAATGACAAATGAGGAGAAGCTTGCCTTCTGCAGCGGGAAGGACTTCTGGCATACCAAGGATTTTGCACAGTATGAAATTCCGGAAATCATGATGGCGGACGGGCCGAACGGCCTGCGCAAGCAGGCAGGGAAGGCTGATGCTCTGGGGAATGAGAGCTCTGAGGAGGCGACCTGCTTTCCGACGGCGGTGACTGCGGCCCAGACCTGGAACCGGAAACTCCTGTACGAGGAGGGACGCGCGATCGGTGAGGAAGCCAAGGAAGCGAAGGTGGCGGTGGTTCTCGGCCCCGGCGTCAATATCAAGCGGAGTCCATTGTGCGGAAGAAATTTTGAATATTATTCGGAAGACCCGTATGCTGCGGGAGAACTCGGTGCATCGTTTGTTGCCGGTATGCAGAATGAGACCGGGGTTGGCGCGAGCCTCAAGCATTTTGCCTGCAATTCGCAGGAATACCGCAGACTCCAGTCGGATTCCCAGGTGGATGAAAGAGCGCTCCGTGAGATCTATCTGCGGGCCTTTGAGAAGGTGGTCAAAAAGGCCCAGCCTGCCACGGTGATGTGCGCGTACAACAAGGTGAACGGGACCTTCTGCAGTGACAGCAAAAAGCTTCTGACCGATATTCTGCGGAAGGACTGGGGCTTTAAGGGGGCGGTGATCACGGACTGGGGAGCACTGAACAGCCGGACCGAGGCTTTCCGCGCTGGGTGCGATCTTGCAATGCCGGGTGGTTCAGCGCTCGGCGAGAAAGAGGCAGCCAAGGCCCTGAAGGATGGAACACTTGACATCGAATGCGTGAACGCATCGGTGAAGCGTCTTCTGTCGCTGGTCCTTCGACGTGCAGAGGCGTTGGAGAAGGGGAAGGATTATTCCTATGACCGGACCGCTCACCAGATGACGGCGCAGAGAATCGCAGAGGAAGGTGCTGTCCTTTTGAAAAACGAAGGGAACATTCTTCCTCTGGATCATACACGGGAAGTGGTCCTCATTGGACGGATGGCGGCATACATGCGCTATCAGGGAGGCGGAAGCTCCCACATCAATCCGACAAGGCTCGTGCAGGTGCGGGAGAGCATCCCGGACGCCGCTTATGTGGAAGGGTGCGACGAGGAGGGGAATGTTACGGAGGAGAGCCTCGAGGAGGTGACCCGTGCGGCAGCAAGAGCGAAGAAGGCAGTTGTCTTCGTCGGCCTGACGGACCGTTATGAGTCCGAGGGGTTTGACCGCAAGGACCTCTCCATTCCGATCGGACACAACCGGATGGTCAAGGCAGCTCTTGCCGGGAATCCGAATGTGATCGTGGTTCTGATGGGCGGAAGTCCGATGAAGCTTCCGTGGCTTGCTGATGTCAAGGCCGTTCTGTATACGGGACTGTGCGGACAGGCAGGCGGAGCGGCCATTGCAAATCTTTTGACCGGAAAGGTCAATCCGTCCGGAAGACTTACCGAGACGTGGCCTCTCGAGGAAATCGATATTCCGTGCTATGGCCGGTATGGCAGGAAGGATGCACAGTACCGTGAGGGCATCTATGTAGGATATCGTTACTATGAGAAGGCAGGGCAGCGTGTTCTGTTCCCCTTCGGCTACGGTCTCTCCTATACGAGATTTGAGTATTCGAATCTTCTGATCAGCGACCGCCAGGTGACGGTGCAGGTCCGCAACGTGGGAACCCGTGCGGGAAGCGAGGTGGTGCAGCTCTACATTGCCAATCCGCAGGACGGCGTTTACCGGCCGCTCAAGGAGCTCCGCGCGTTTGAGAAGGTGTTCCTGCAGCCGGGAGAGGGCGCCATGGTGACGTTTCTTCTGGCAAGCCGCGATTTTG
>CALEFO010000200.1 GCA_937877165.1 uncultured Lachnospiraceae bacterium
GACCTGAATTACAAGATCAATGCGATCGGACCCAGAAACCTTGCGATCGCTGCAACGGAGAATCAGGCAAAGCTCGTTCATATTTCTACGGATTATGTTTTCCCGGGAACCTCTAAGAAGCCGCTGACGGAATTCGATCCGACCGGACCGAAGAGTGTTTATGGCATTACAAAGCTTGCCGGTGAGAATTTTGTGAAGGATTTTGCAAGAAATTATTTCATTATCCGCACCGCATGGCTGTATGGGGAAGGGAAGAATTTCGTCCGCACGATGCTGAATGTTGCCAAAACGCATGATGAGGTTACTGTTGTGGATGATCAGTTTGGTTCTCCCACCAGTACAAAGGAACTGGCGAAGGCTATTGCACATCTTCTTCCCACGGATAATTACGGCCTGTTCCACGGAACGTGTGAGGGCTCTACAAGCTGGGATGAATTTACAAGAGAAATTTACCGTCTCGCCGGAATTAAGACGAAGGTAACGAGTGTAACCACAGAGCAATATCAGGCGGCCAATCCGCAGTCGGCTCCGCGTCCGCATTATTCGATTCTCGACAACTATATGTTCCGTCTGACCACAGACCATGTCTATGCGGACTGGAAGGAAGCACTGGATGTTTACATGACCGAGATGGGGTATAAGGCCTGAATGAACTTTCTGATAAATGTGTTCCATAATCCCTTGTTCGTGGCCGCAGCCTGCAGCTGGCTTGTGGCACAGCTGGCCAAAACGATCATTTATCTCATCATCAATCATAAATTCAATTGGGAGCGAATCATTGGAGCCGGAGGAATGCCGAGCGCACATTCGGCGACCGTATGTGCACTGGCTGTTGCAACAGCGGTTGTTTACGGCCCTTCCGGTTTTGAATTTCCGATGGTGGTTTTCTTCGCATTCATTGTCATGTATGATGCCATGGGCGTGCGCAGAGAAACCGGTGAACAGGCCAAGGTTCTGAATGAAATTGTGAGTCAGTGGTTTGAAATGGGCAACAAACTGCAAACCATGGATCCCATGGAGCAGTTCAAGGAATTTGTCGGTCATACACCGCTTCAGGTTCTGATTGGTGCAATTCTGGGCAGCAGTATTGCGGCTATTGTCTGCAATGCCATGCACCTGATATAAACAGAAAGAGTAAGAGAAGGCCGCAGGAAGCCTGCGGCGGGAAAGGAGATTATGAAAAGATTAACGGCACTTATTCTGGCCGGAATGACCGCTTCCGCGGCACTTCTGTCCGGCTGCGGCAGCTCGGAGACGGAGGATTATTCCATCGCGGAAACCATTCCGCAGAATGATACCGCTTCGACAGAGGCGTCCACACAGACTGAGGAGGAGACAGCTCCGGAAGGAAAGGTACGCAGCCAGCTGACCAATGACTGGATTGATGAGGATCTGTATGATCAGCGTCCGATTGCTGTCATGTACCCCATCAACAAAGAGGCAATGCCGCAGTACGGATATGATAAGATTGACATCTTCTATGAGATCTTGGAAGAGGATGGCATGAGCCGTCAGATGGCGATCATGAAGGACTGGAAGAATCTGGATAAAATCGGAAACATCCGCAGTATCCGTGACTATTTTGTCTATGCTGCTCTGGAATATGATCCGATCATCGTTCATTTCGGCGGTCCTGTGGTTTATGTGAAGGACATTCTCACCCGCGATGATGTGCAGAACATCAATGGTGTCGGTGGTGAGCTCGGTGACAGCTATGATGCGTTTTTCCGTGACAACCCGGACGGACGTGCCTCGGAGCACACGGCGTACACGAGCAGCGATCTTCTTCTGAAGGCCTGCGATACAGCCGGCTTCCAGCTGAACTACCGGGACGATGTTTTCTCGGACTATAAGGATCAGACACATTATCAGTTTACGGATGCCTCTCATAAGAATACGCTGGATCAGTATGGCGATAAGGCTGTGGATGCCAAGTCTCTGGACTTCTCGGATGCCTTCCCGCATGATACACCGACCTTCGAGTACAATGAGGATGATCATCTGTACTACCGCAGCATTTACGGAGAGCCTCAGGTAGACGGCACGACCGGCACGCAGCTTGCCTTTGAGAACGTTCTGGTTCAGTGGGCCTATTATGAAGTTCGTGACGACAACGGCTATCTTGCCTTCCGGATGCATGATAATACGCATGATGGCATGTTCATCACGGAGGGCAGGATGATCCATGTCACCTGGAAGAAGGACAGCGATTACGGTCCGACGAAGTACTACGATGATAACGGTGATGAAATCAAGCTGAACACGGGGAAGACCATGGTTTGTGTTCTGGAGGACGACAAGCCGTTTGAGGTGGATGGAGCAGCCATCAATCCTTCTGCGAATTATTAAGAAGAAATCCTTGAGAAAATAACTTCATAAAGGCCTTTGAAATCCGTGGACAGATCTTAAAGCGGGTATTCGGGAGTGTCAGCGGAATTTGATTTCAAATACAAACAGGTGTGCCGTGCAGTCTCTGGTATGGAGAAGCACAGTACACCCGTTTTTTATAGAAATGAAGTGCAGACTACATTCTGCTGTTCACGTTCAGGAAGGAACGGATCGGCGGAAATGCGTTTTGTTTTATTTGTAATCATGATAGGAATCATCGTTCGGATCGTAGCGGTTGTCGTAATACTGATCGCCTCGGTCGTAGCGGTGATTTTCGTAATAATCGTTTCGCTGTACGTGAGCGCGTCTTGCTCTTCTTCTGCGCTGCCTTGCCCGCTCTCTGGCATCGTGCATCACGGCAGAGAAGTGAATGAAGAGTGACAGGAGAAGCGATACGGCGATGATGGTGAGAAGAACCGAGGACACATTGACGTAAACGGTATTATTTTGACCGAATACAATGTAACGGGACAGAAGCATCCGGAGAGGAGCACGGTCCTTTTCCTGTTTTTCGGACCGCTGAATCATCTCTCCTGCTACGGAATTGTCAGTATGGTCTGACAGACTTGCCGGAACGAGTGTGGTCGTTCCGACAATGGTGCCGCTCTCTTTCCCACCATAGTAATAAGTGATGACATTGCTGCTGCAGTCCGAAGTCAGATCACTGAACGAAGCGGAGGAGGGAAGAATCACATAGCCGCCGTCGGAGACGGAAAGAGCAGGTGTGCTGGAGCCCAGAAGATCCTGGCCTTCTGTCAGAAACGAAATTCCATCGGAGGCAGGGAATTCCTCCTTCTGCTGCGCCTGCTGAAGGGAGAAGTTCTCATAGCCGTAGTCAAAAAGCGTCGCGGTATCTTCAAACTGTGCAGGATCATCCTCACGCATGACGACACAGATCAGTTCCATGTCCCCGTGTTCACATCCGGTCACCAGATTTTCATGGGCCTGGCTGGTGTAGCCGGTTTTTCCACCGATGATTCCGCTGTAGGGAACCTGTCCGTTGATCAGTTCGTGCTTGTTGGTAAGAGTGAAATCATCCGGCTGTGTGTCGGTGGCTTGAAAATGATAGGAAGCGCAGTTTCCGACCTGGCGGCAGATCTTGTTGTCAAAAAAGGCCCTGGCAATCATGGAAAGATCATGCGCACTGGTGTAGTGGTTGTCATCATACAGGCCGTTGGTGTTGACAAAATGGGAATCCGTGCAGCCAAGCTCCGAAGCTTTCTCATTCATCATTGAAACAAATGCGTCAATGGAGCCTGCTGTCTTCTCCGCCAGTGCGTTGGCACATTCATTGGCGGAGCCGACCATCAGGCCGTAGAGAGCCTCTTCTACTGTGATGGTTTCACCGACACTCATTCCAATGTTGGATCCATCTGCCGGAACAGCTGCAATGGCAGATTCTGAAAATGTAATCGTGTCGGAAGGATCAAGATTTTCCGCTGCGATCAGACAGGTCAGCATTTTGGTTGTGCTGGCGGGATACATTTTCTCGTGAATGTTCTTCGAATACAGAATGGCTCCGGTTTTTGCATCCAGAAGAATGGCGCTTTCCGCCGTGATGGTGGGCCCCTGCGGCCATCCGGTGATGTCGTTGGACTGAATGGGTTCAGCCTTCTGTGCAGCAGCCTGTGTGCTGTTGACGACATGACCGTCATCCGTCAGAACATCTCCCGCCGAGCTGTTGACCACAGTATCGGAATAGGCATTGTCGGATACGGATGGAGCAGCATAAGCGGTCCTGACAGAAAGCATACAAAGAACGCCGCTGCAGGCAGCGGCGCACAATAGAGTTTGAAATTCCCTCCGGAGCAAAGAATGCTCCCGGGCAGTGATCTTATTTTGCAAGGGCTTCAATCTTCTCCTGAAGGGTCTCTTTGGGAATCAGGCCGACGCTTGTTCCGACAACTTCACCGTTCTTGAAGAACAGGAGGGTTGGGATGGACATGACGTTGTATTTCTCTGCAATGTCGGTGGCGTCATCCACGTTCAGCTTACCGACCTTGACCTTTCCCTGATACAGGGGTTCCATTGCGGCAACATAAGGTCCCATCATCTTGCAGGGACCGCACCAGTCAGCATAGAAATCGACAACGACCGGAATATCACTTTTCAGAACTTCTGCTTCAAAATTATCTGATGTGAAAATCATCATAAACTCCCTTCTGTCTCACCATGTGCAGCCGCCTGCAATGATCCGTTTCAACTGGTACGAATTACAGGGAAAGCAGCGGGTGACAGACAATTCTTGTGTTTTTACAGATCCTTTATTGAACAGAAAAATTATAACATAGTCATTCCTTTGTCAACAGAAAGGCAGGAGGCAGAAAAAGATCCTTTCCGGAATCTGAGCCTTCAGGATTCCGCTGCTGGAAAATCAGGATTTCGCTTCAGAATATACTTGTTGATTTTATTGCCCTTCGCGGAGAAGCGTTCCTCGTATTCCGTCATGACATTGCCCTCATTCATGACGGGATCCGCGTGGAGATCGTAGGTGATGGCATCGATGACAAAGGGACTGAAGGGAACCTCTTCCACTGCAAAATCGAAGAGCTCACGGTTGTCCGTTTTGAACTCAATGGTTCCGGAATTGCCAAGAATCACGTCGTATCGGCGTAAGAATTCTTTGGAAGGAAGACGCCGTTTGGCATTGCGCTTCTTGGGCCAGGGATCGGAGAAATTCAGGTAAATCCGCGAGACCTCTCCCTCTGCAAAATATTCTGTAATGAGTTCAGCCTCTCCTCGGATGAAGCGAAGATTTGGAAGCTGAAGCTCGTTTTGACGGTCCACGCCGCGCAGAAGCACGCTGGAATATTTCTCAATTCCGATATAATTGATTTCCGGGTGCAGCTGGGCAAGCTCCAAAATGAAACGTCCCTTTCCGGTTCCAATTTCCAGATAAACGGGATGTTCGTTTTCAAATACGGCTTTCCAGTTTCCTTTGTTCTCTTCCGGTTTCTGTACGACAAACGGGCTTGCCTCAATGGTGTCTCTTGCCCGTGGAATATTGCGAAGTCTCAAAGCGTTCTCTCCTGTTCCTTGTTCCTGTTTCGGATTAGCCGCAGCCTGCAGACAGTCTATTGGGCTGCCAGCCAGATATATGATAACAAAAGGTCCGAATTCGAACAAATTTTATTCGATGTTTATTGTGTTTTTATTTCTTTGTGAGAAGATACTGGTATAGCTTTGCCTGCGGAATCCTAAGTCATCCACAGAAAACATCGGGTTGGAAGAAAATATTTTTTATGCAGACAGCAGACAATTATTACAGCAGAAATGGGGATAAAGTTTGAAAGTGACATCGATATGTCACTTTCAAACTGCAGCATCGGTGCTGACGCACCAGCTGCCACATTCGGCAAAACCGCCTTCGCGGATTTTGCCTCAGCGAGGTATAAACATGGATGAAGTAAAAGAACCAAAAAAACCTCTCATGACCTTTTGGATCATTGCGATGGCTCTTCTGTTCCTTCTGAATCTGGTTGCGCTACCAATTGCCAAGTCCTCCCAGATCCAGGAGACGGACTATGGAACCTTTATGAAAATGACAGAAGAAAAGAAAATCGACAAGGTCGAAATCGAGAGCAACAAGATTCTGTTTACCTTAAAGGATGACAGCAATCAGAAGCTTCAGACGGTCTATGAGACCGGTCTGATGGATGATGCCGGACTTGTGGAGAGACTGTACGGCGCAGGAGCTCAGTTCTCAAGCGAGATTATTGAACAGCAGTCTCCTCTTCTGTCCTTCCTGCTCTACTGGATTCTTCCGATTGTCATCTTCACGGTTCTTGGAAACATTATGCGCAAGAAGATGCTCAAGAACATGACCGGTGATGACAGCATGACCTTCGGCGGAGGTTTCGGAGGCCTTGGCATGGGAAAGAGCAACGCCAAGGTTTACGTGAAGTCCTCTGACGGCATCAAGTTCTCTGATGTCGCAGGTGAGGAGGAAGCCAAAGAAAATCTGCAGGAGATTGTCACCTACCTGAAGAATCCGACAAAGTATCAGGAGATCGGTGCGAAGATGCCGAAGGGAGTCCTTCTTGTCGGTCCTCCCGGAACCGGTAAAACCATGCTGGCGAAGGCGGTTGCCGGTGAGGCGGATGTTCCGTTTTTCTCTATGTCCGGGTCGGAATTCGTAGAGATGTTTGTCGGAATGGGCGCCGCCAAGGTACGTGACCTGTTTAAGCAGGCCAAGGAAAAGGCACCCTGCATTGTTTTCATCGATGAGATTGACGCGATCGGCGGGAAGCGTTCCAGCGGTGGAAACTATGGCGGAAATGATGAGCGTGAGCAGACGCTGAACCAGCTCCTGACAGAGATGGATGGCTTTGAGGGCAACAACGGCGTCATTATTCTGGCGGCAACCAATCGTCCGGAATCTCTGGATGCGGCACTCACAAGACCCGGCCGCTTTGATAGGAGAGTACCGGTGGAGCTGCCGGATCTTAAGGGCCGTGAGGATATCCTTAAGGTCCACGCGAAGAAAATCAAAATTGCTGATGACATCGACTTCAACAAGATTGCCCGCATGGCAGCAGGAGCTTCCGGTGCAGAGCTTGCGAATATCGTGAATGAGGCGGCTCTTCGTGCGGTGCGCGATGGCAGGAGCTTTGCCAATGAGAGTGACATGGAGGAATCCATTGAAGTCGTCATTGCAGGCTATCAGAAGAAGAACGCGATTCTCTCTGATAAGGAGAAGCTGGTGGTTTCGTATCACGAGATCGGACATGCACTCGTTGCTGCGATGCAGGACGGTACAGCTCCGGTTCAGAAGATCACCATTATTCCGAGAACCAGCGGAGCGCTCGGTTACACCATGCAGGTGGACAAGGGAAACCATTATCTGGTGAGCAAGGAAGAACTTACCAGCGAAATTGCGACGCTCTGCGGCGGACGCGCAGCGGAAGAGGTGGAATTCAATTCTATTTCCACCGGTGCCTCCAATGATATCGAAAAGGCAACCAAGCTTGCCCGTCAGATGATTACGCAGTATGGTATGAGCAGTGACTTTGGCATGGTTGCGTTGGAAACCGTGAACAACCAGTATCTCGGCGGTGATGCTTCTCTTGCATGCTCACCGGATACGCAGACGAAGATTGACCAGCAGGTAGTTCGTCTTGTGGAGCAGCAGCACCAGAAGGCAGTCAAGATCCTGACGGAGAATAAGCGCAAGATGGACGAACTTGCGCAGTATCTGTATGAGAAGGAAACTATCACCGGCGATGAATTCATGGAAATTCTGAACCGCAAGCCGCAGCTTGAGGACAAGTCCAAGGCAGGAGCGGCAGCAGAGTCGGAATCCGCACCGGAATAAAAGAAAGAGAGAATTTTGCAAATGGAAAATCACAAGGAAATCATTGAATATCGGTACGACACACAGCTTCTTCTGGATGTTTACGGATTGGATGACGACGGCTGCGATGATCTCGTGGATGAAACAAGAGATTACATTATCAGTAATTTCAAAGGCGATTGTCTGATCGTTGCAGGAGATACCGGAGAGGATGAAATTGGAGGAGAAAAGGCAACACTGAAGGTTCATTATCATACGAATGAACCCTGGCTGGTTCTGCAGTATTTCCGAACTCTCGGAGAGATTTACGACATCGTTGTCGAAGATATGCAGCGGCAGACAGACGGGCTGCACGGCTGACGAGAACTGCTTCCTTCCTTTGCAGATGCAGGGGAAGGAAGTTTTTTTATAGACAGGACTTCTGTTGGATAAATTGTGAATTGCGTGGATAAGTCCAAAAGAAGTCACAATTCCCGTGGATAAAATTCATGCACATATACTGAAATCATTGACATTTGATTTTTTTATCTTGCCAGGTAAAAATATCTCTGCTACGATGCATCCATCTTCCGAAAGAACTTTCAGAAATCCTTCGGAAGAGAGCCTATCATTTCCCTGAATCGATGAGCAATATCTGATTTCAGGGAAATCCAATCATCTTCAGACCGGAGTTCTTCCGGTGTGCCGGGGCGGTCATGACCCCGCAGAATACTCCTTTATTTAGATTATTACTGTTACAGTGCATTTTTCGGAAGTTCACTTCGCATGGTTTTGAAATTCTGTTCGAAGCTTCCTTCGAATTTTTCATAAAAAACGGAAACAGAGCTGCCGCTTGAAGACTGCGGCGGAAAGGAAATGATATGGCAAAGCAGAACGAAGCTGGGAAAATTGTCATCTGCGACAGTGAGGCCGGTTATGGAGAACGCCTGATGGAATATATGAAAGACCACCTTCCCTTTCCGTGCGATATGGAACTGTATACCTCCGCAGAGAAATGGAAGGGCTTTCGGAAGAAGTCGTCGGGGAAAACAGCACTCCTGATCGTTGCTGAGAGGGAATATGAGGAGGGCGCCGGTCAGAAGGAAGAAAACAGCGTTCTTGTTCTGAATGAAACCGGACAGTACCTTGGCGAGAATATCCGGAGTGTCAGCAAATATCAGTCCACGGAGGTCATTCTGGAAATCGTGAAGGAGCTTGTAATGGGGCAGGAAGGTGCCGCACCGGGAATGATCCGTCATGGGACCGGCTGCAACATCCTTGGATGCTACACACCGATTTCAAGATGCCTTCAGACCACGTTTTCTCTGGCATTTGGTCAGCTCCTTGCAAGACAGCACAAGGTACTGTATTTGAACTTCGAGAATTACCCGGGGTTGGATCGGATGCTCGGCAGAACCTTTCGCGGAACCGTTGCGGATCTTCTTTACTATAACGAGTGTGCACGTGAGAGACTGACAGCGCAGATGGCCCTTCTTACAGAGAATCTGAACGGATTGGACTACATTCCTCCGATGAAGTCCTTTACAGAGCTGAAAGCCGTCCGGAAGGATCAATGGCTGGAGCTGTTTCACTCACTGGAAGAAATTACGGACTATGAGTATGTGATTCTGGATCTGTCAGAGTCCACGGACGGGCTGTTTTCGATCCTTCGGGAGTGCGAACAGATCTTTACAATTACCAGGGACGATGCGTGGTCAAAAGCCAAGGTGGCTGCCTATGAGCAGCTTCTGCAATCAGATGGCTGCGAGGATATTGCGGCGAGAACCAGAAAATGCCGCTTCCCGATTTTTCGAGAGCTTCCAGCAGTGCTGGACAATCTGACGCATGGGGAGATGGCAGATGCCGTGCGCAAGATCATGGAAGAGGAAGGGTATGGCAGAATGTGAGAATAAAGGAAGAAAATGACAGACCACAGTTTATGGAAAGAAGCAGGAAAATCCGGGAGCATGTTCTGGAGAAAATTGATTTTTCCAGCGAGATCAGCGATGACCGGGTGCTGGAGTTGATTGATGGAGAGATCACCTCATTGGCTTTGGAGGAAGAAATTCTGGTTTCGGAGATGACAAGGCTCCGCCAGGAGGTTTTTCACTCTCTCCGGAAGCTGGATATCCTGCAGGATCTTGTGGATGATCCGTCCATCACGGAGATTATGATCAATGGGGCGGATTCCGTGTTCGTGGAACGGGGAGGCGGACTGGAACAGCTCCCGCTCCGATTCAGCTCCGCAGAACGGCTGCTGGATGTGGTGACGAGGATCGTCTCTTCCTGTAACCGGGTTGTCAGCGAATCCTCTCCGATCGCGGATGCCAGGCTTCCAAATGGGGACCGCGTCAATGTGGTTCTTGCACCAACTGCGCTGAACGGACCGATTTTGACGATCCGGAGGTTTCCGGAACATCCGATTGAGGTAAAGGACCTTCTTGCATTCGGTTCTCTTTCCGAAGACCTTGCAGATTTTCTGAAAGCATTGGTTCGTTCCGGCTACAACATATTTATCAGCGGAGGAACCGGCTCCGGTAAAACAACCTTTCTGAATGCCATGTCTGCCTTTATTCCGGAAGAGGAACGCGTGATTACCATTGAAGACAACGCCGAACTGCAAATTCGGCATATCCCCAATCTGGTGCGGCTGGAAGCACGCAGTGCCAATGTTGAGGGCTGCACTCCGATTAGCATCCGGGATCTGATCCGTACGTCACTTCGAATGAGACCGGACAGAATCATTGTCGGTGAGGTCAGAGGCGGAGAAGCAGTCGATATGATTCAGGCGATGAATACGGGACATGACGGATCCATGTCGACCGGTCATGCCAACAGCGCAATAGATATGATGTCCAGACTTGAGATTATGATTCTGCAGGGAGCAGAGCTTCCGATTGCTGCGATCCGTGCGCAGATTGCCTCGGCACTTGATATCGTGGTGCATCTTGGAAGATTGCGGGACAAGAGCAGGAAGGTACTGGAAGTAGCAGAAATTCTTGGAATCCGGGAAGGAGAAGTCGCTATGCAGACACTCTATCGCTTTGAAGAAAAAGGAGAGCAGGATGGGAAGATCACAGGAGAGTGGATCCGCGAGAATCCGTTGGAGAAGAAGGATAAGCTGGCTCTTGCGGGAATTCGACTTTCGACAGGATAAAAAACGAATTTTGTTTTTGCTGGAAGGTGTCGGCATTTTATTTGTGATTTCGTGGGTGTTCTACTCTTCATTTGCGGCGGTGATTTTTCTGTCTCCTCTGTCGGTGCCGGTTTATCTGCGGCGTAAGGAAAGGCAGGAAGAGAAAAGAAGGCAGGAACTGGTTTCTGAATTCAAGGAATGCATGAACAGTCTCCTGACTGCCTTGAAGGCAGGATATTCCTGTGAAAATGCGTTCCGCGCCGCGCAGGAGGAAATGGAAATTTTCTTTGGAAGCGGCAGTGAAATTGTAAAGGAGCTTGGGAAAATCGTGGGCGGTATGGACAGTAACGTCCCTTTGGAGGAGCTTCTTTGGCGTTTTGCAGAGGGAAGCGGTTCAGATGAAATCCGGGATTTTGCGGAAATCTTTGCAATCGCGCGAAGGAGTGGGGGAAATATGCCGGAAATCCTTCAAAGGACCATTGCACAGATTCAGAATCGTATGGATGTGGAACGTGAAATCGGTGTCCTTGTGAGCAGTAAGAGACTGGAGCAGACCATCATGGATATTGTTCCGTTCGGAATCATTGCCTACATCGGACTGACTTCTAAGGGATTCTTCGATGTCCTGTATCATAACCCGGCTGGAATTCTGGTGATGACAGCCTGTCTTTTTGCCTATCTGTTTGCCTTCGCTTTGTCTGAGAAGATCGTTGCCATAAAGGTCTGATTTTATGATTCAAATCCTGATTTATCTCACTCTTGCAGTTTTTCTTCTGATTCTGGCGGTATTGTCCCGCAATGAAAAGACTCTGTCCGGAAAGCCGTCAGATGGAATCGGCAGGATTTTTCGGAAAATGTCGGTCTACCTGTACCGGAAGAGCCTCCAATGGAAGAAAAAACTGACAGGAAAAACATACTCCAGAAGTCCCAGTGCGGAAAATATTCGGAAGGAACTGACTGTGCTGAAACCGTCTGTACGGATCCGCGCTGAGGAAGCGAGATACCAAGTGGATAAAATCCAGCTTTTCCTCGTTTTTCTTCTTACGGCGGACGCTCTTGCTGCTGTTGTCTGGCTTGCGGGCAGACAGGAGCCCTTGATTTCTCCGGAAGGAGTTGTGAAACGACCGGCGTATGAACAGCCTGCCCGGGAGATTACCGCAGAGGTAAGTACAAAGGACCGTGATGGAAAAAAGGTTTCCATTGGAGAATATGACCTGAAGATTGATGGAAAAGCGTATACGGAGGAAGAGACGAACCGTCTGTCTGATGAGCTTCTGGACCAGCTTCCGGAGCTGATCCGCGGGGAAAACCGGAGTCTGAACTATGTGACGGGAAATCTGAATCTGATTTCCTCGGCGGAGGGATACCCATTCCGGATTTCCTGGGAAAGCAGTGACTATAGTTTTGCAGACACGGACGGGACGGTGCACGCCGAACAGATCCGGTCCGGAGAACATGAGAGAATTCAGCTGACGGCAACGCTTTCTTATGAGGGAAGAAAGAGCGGCAGAAGCTATGATGTTCTGATTTTCCGAAAACCGAAGAGTACGGAAGAAAAATTGGATGAAGAAATTTGGAAGGAATTGGAGGAGGAAGAGAACAGGAGCAGGAGTGAGAGCACGCTGCAGCTTCCCTCTGCTGTAAACGGAGTAGCCCTGCAGTGGGAAGAAAAGAAAGAGGATCAGAGTCTTCTCCTTTTTATACTGCTTGTGGCAGCAGGTGTTCTTGCTTATGTGGGAAAAGATCAGGAGCTGCATAAAAAAGTGCAGGACCGCGACAGGGAACTTGCATTGGACTATCCATTGATTTTAAGCAAGCTGACTCTTTATCTCGGGGCGGGAATGAGTATGAGCAATATTTTCTACCGACTCGGAGAGGATTA
>CALEFO010000201.1 GCA_937877165.1 uncultured Lachnospiraceae bacterium
AGTGTAATACTTCCCGTCCTCTTCCAGAAAACGCTCGTCCGTAATCCGGCAGCCATTCCGGAACAGCCACTCCCGCACGAGATGGATCTCCGACTGCGGCGAGAGAAGAAGCTCCGAAAAGGACAGTGCCTTCTCCGGCTCCGCCTCCAGAAGCGACCTCATGAGGATTCCGCCCATTCCGGCACAGATCATGCAGTCCGCCTCGTTCGGCTCATAGGCCGCAAGTCCGTCGGATTTCCGCACCTCACAGCAATTCGAAAGGCCGGTCAGCTCCAGATTCGATTTTGCCGTTGCAAGCGGCCCGTCTGCCACATCCATTGCAAGGGCAGACGGTATTTTCTCTTCCTGCAAAAGCCGGATGTCCACATAGGCGTGATCGCAGCCGACATCACAGATGCGAACGCCTGGCGTCACCAGGTCGCAGATCGTCTGCAGGCGTTTTGAAAGTGTAAGCAAATTTATACCTCGTCAATCCAAGTAGTCCTTCAGTTTTCTGGATCTGGACGGATGACGAAGCTTTCTGAGCGCCTTCGCCTCAATCTGGCGGATCCGTTCACGAGTGACGTTGAACTCGCGGCCGACCTCTTCCAGCGTCCGCGCACGTCCGTCGTCCAGTCCGAAGCGAAGGCGCAGAACCTTCTGCTCTCTCTCCGTCAGCGTTCCCAGAACCTCCTGCAGCTGCTCCTTCAACAGCGTATAGGCAGCGGCCTCTGCAGGAACCGGAACGTTGTCGTCCTGAATGAAATCGCCAAGGTGAGAATCCTCCTCCTCGCCGATGGGGGTCTCCAGAGAAACCGGCTCCTGTGAAATCTTGATGATCTCCCGCACACGCTCCACCGGAATGTTCATCCTGTCTGCGATCTCCTCCGGCGTAGGTTCGCGGCCGAGCTCCTGCAGGAGCTGTCTCGAAATGCGCCCCAGCTTGTTGATCGTCTCAACCATATGCACCGGAATACGGATTGTTCTTGCCTGATCGGCAATGGCTCTCGTGATTGCCTGGCGGATCCACCAGGTCGCATAGGTCGAGAACTTAAAGCCCTTTCGGAAATCAAACTTCTCTACAGCCTTGATCAGGCCAAGATTGCCCTCCTGAATCAGATCCAGGAACAGCATGCCGCGTCCCACATAGCGCTTGGCAATGGAAACCACCAGACGGAGATTTGCCTCCGCAAGCTTCTTTCTCGCCTCCTCGCCATCCGCGACAACCTCAAGCAGTTCCTTTTTATTTTTCCCAAGAAGGAAGGGCTTTTTCTCATCCGCTTCCTTTCTCTGCTCCTCGTTCTTCAGATATTTGTCGAATTCCTCCTCGGTCGTGACTCGTTCCGTGTCATCATCCGGCACATCCTTGAAAATCGTGTTCAGCATCTTCTGCGCGATGTCGCCGTTCTCCATGCGCTTGGCGATGGCAACCTCTTCATCCGCAGTAAGAAGCGGAACCTTGCCGATCTCCTTCAGATACATCCGGACCGGATCCTCGATATTGATCGCATCCCCGGCGCCGTGCGCATCCAAATCATCCTCTCCGTCCAGCTCCTCCTGCTCGATCATCTCGAGCTCTTCGTCCGGTACCTCATCCTCATCTGCCGACTCGTCATCATCCAGATCCGGGACGTCATCCTGATCATCCGCAAGGTTCAGCACGTCAATGCCCTTGGACTCCAGATACGTCGTGATAAGATCGTACTTCTCATCCTCCAGATCCATGTCGGAGAAGGTCTTGACGACTTCCTGATAGTCCAGTACGTCGCCCTTTTTCTTGGCCTGCTTGACAAGCTTCTCAAGGCGTGTCTGAAACTCATCCGCCTCCTCCGCGTTTTCCTCCGGCACGACCGATTTTGCGGCCTTCCTGGCAGGCTTCTCCGCCTTGCTGCCTTTGGCCGTCTTCTTTACCGGCTTTGCGTTCTCTGCCGCAAACTCCTTGTTTTCCAGCTCTTCCTTCTTTTTTGTCATAGTTATACCTCCCTATCCAATATCATCCGTCCACGCGGCCAGTCAGAACCAGCGGGAGCTTCTGCAGTGCTGCAAGATCCTTTTTCGCCTTCATCAGCTTCCCAAGTGCGGACGCATCCGTCATGTTCGAGGAAAGCTGTTCGATGGCACTTCGCTTCACAGCGCATAGAACATCCCGGAGAAGCTTCTCCTCTTCCTCCTGCGTGATGCCAAAGAGTCTGGTTTCGAACAGGGCCGCTGCCTTACGCTGCTCGTCCTCCTCCTCGAACATCGCGATCACAGAGGCCGGGGATGCGTGCGGCCTTACTCCGTTTCCGGATGCCTGCGCAAGTTTGTCACCTGCTTCCTTTTCCAGCGCTGCGAAATATTTCTCCGCCGCCCTTCGCGGCACGCCCTCAGTAAAATCCTCCGCCGAGATATAGTCCCGGATCTGCGGATACAGCCCCGGATCATCCGACACACAGGTAAGAAGCAGGCACTCATTGCGAAGCTTCGCCTGCTCCAGCACTGAAAGGCGTTTCCCCGCCGTGGGATCCTTCGGACGGATCCTTATCTTCCCGCTGCCGGACAATCCCATCCCCGGTGCGTCGCGTCCTCCTCCCACTGAAAAGGCTTCCGGACCCTCCTCTTCCTGCAGGAAAGTGCCCGCTCCCGCCGTCACCGGCTCCGCCTCCCGTGCGATCGTCCCGTCGGCATTGGTCAGCACCCTCCCGTAGGAAGCAACCTCGCGCCTAAGAATGCCCTCGTCGATAAAATACTTCTCCGACATCGCGCGGATGTAGGAGTCCCGCTCAATCTCATCCGCAAAGCCGCACAGACGCTTCGCGATCTCATGGTAAAATTCGGACCGCGACGCCGGGTCCTCCATCTGATAATTCTTCTGGATCTGCCGGATCTGATAGAAAAACGAGTTCTCCGCGCCATCCAGGCGCTTTTGGAATTCCTCCGGCCCCAGATTCTTCATGAATTCGTCCGGATCCTTGTACGGCTGCAGATTGACCACTCTCCCCGTAAGGCCCGCTGCATGCAGAATTCCGATGTTGCGCATCGCCGCCTTGACGCCTGCTCCGTCCGAGTCATAGGACAGGAGCACCTGCTTCACATAGCGCTTTAAGACCGCCGCCTGT
>CALEFO010000202.1 GCA_937877165.1 uncultured Lachnospiraceae bacterium
CATCGTGTTATGGAGAATGGACCGGAAGGGAGGGAAGAAAAACAGGAAAACAGGGCAGGAAGACCGTCCTGCTTTTCCCTGGCCGATGATGATTTTCGCGGGAGCGATGTCCCTTTTTCTCGTCCTTGTGATCCGTGGAAGCGCAACGAACGATGCCCTGCAGCTGGATGAGATCATGCAGGCCTTCTCCTCAGGAGATTACGGGGCCTTGGGCGAGGGCGGATATCTGTTCGTCTATCCGTTTCAGATCACGTACGTTCTCATCGGTCAGCTGATCGCAGCGCTGTGCGGTCCGTCCAATTTTCTTGTTTATCAGCTTCTCAATGTTGTTTCCATCCTCTGCAACCTGTATTTCCTGTACCGGATCGCCTGGGAGCTGTTCCGCAGCAGGAGGGTCTGTGCGGTCATGCAGATTCTTTCGATGGGCTGCTGGTTTTACTACGTGTTTGCGACCTTTGTGTATGCGGATCTGTGGTCTTTTGCTGTTCAGACGGCGGCGCTTTTTTTGGAAATCTGCTATTTGAACCGTCGAAGGATCGGGTACGAGGTGGGGGCTGGAATCTGCATCGCCGCGGCGACGCTTTTGAAAACCAACTGCTATGTCGCCCTGATCGCCATGATCCTCATCCTTTTGATGGACGCGGTGAGAAGCGATGATTCTTCCGGGGCATCCGGCAGAGCGGTTTCGGACGATGGAAGAGAGAATCTCTGTCAGTCAAATGCAGCAAAGATTCCGGGGGCTTGGAAGATCCGTCACAGGCTTCTTCGTGCGGCGCTTCTTGCCGCCATGCTTGTTGCCATGACCAGGGGTGTGCAGAGCGCGGTGAATGCCGCGGCGGCGAGGGCGGCGGGCCTTGAGAAGATGCCGTCCGGCGTTCCGGCGGCGGCGTATTTTGCTATGGGAATGCAGGAAGCCGAGGGAAAATACGGCTGGTACAATGGCACGAATGTCGGGCTGTTCCGGGAAGCTGGGTATGATCCGGAGGAAACCGTCCGGGCTGCGAAGCGGTCCATGGAAGAATCCATCGGAGAATTCCGGAATTCCAAGCGGTATTTCATTCGTTTTTATGCAGGAAAATTCTTTTCTCAGTGGGGGGATCCGACCTGCGTTTCCATGCGGGAGCTGGAGGAGACAAGGCGCCATACGGGAGAGCTTCCTGCGCCTGTTTCGTCGCTGATCTTCGGGAAAGGAAGCAGGGTTCTGCAGTGGGGAATGAATGTAACGCATTCGCTGATCTATCTGGGCCTTTTCATTTATGCGGTTTCCATGTGGAGAAGGAGAAGAAAAGCGGGACACTGGACGGTCTCGGACGCGGAGACCTTGATCGTTCTTTTTATTGTCGGCGGAATGCTGTTCCATCAGATCTGGGAGGCGTCCGGAAGATACACAATGCGTTACTATCTGACGATGCTCCCGCTCTCAGCGTGGGGAATCTGCAGGCTCCTGGAGAAGCTGAAGGCGAGAGTCTGGCATACCAGGCAATGAATGGGAAAACTGCGGTTTGCCTGACTGCTCATGGGAATACCAAGGTAATGGATGAAATATTATCGGAAACGGATTTGTGAGGGGACAATATGCTGGATCCGACAGGAAGATATTACAACATATTTACAGGCTGCATCATGGGAGGTGCATTCGGGGATGCACTGGGATTTCCAGTGGAGTTCATGCAGCTTTCGGAAATCGTGGAGCACTACGGCAGACAGGGGATTGTGCGGCCGGAGTTCGGTCCGAACCAGAGGATGATGATCAGCGACGATACACAGCTGACCCTGTTCGGAATGGACGGCCTCACGCAGGGGCTGAAGCTGCGAAAGAGCGGTGCGGCGGATGCGGACGCGGAGATTTTTCTGGATCTTGCGTACCTGGACTGGTACGCGACGCAGCAGTCGAGAATCCACTATGCGCAGCCGTTTACTGCGGTTTACTCCGATCATCGACTGCGGGCACAGCGCGCACCGGGCAAAACATGCATGAGCGCACTTTCGCAGCAGTTTCTCGCGGATCAGGGGAGCGGGCAGGGTTATGACCTGAGAAGGCGCGGAACGCTGGAGGCGCCTCTTAATGCGAGCAAGGGGTGCGGCGCGGTGATGCGCGCGGCCCCGATCGGACTGATGCTGAATGAAGAGAATCAGAATCTGAATCGGGAGAGCGTCTGCCTTACGGCGGCGAAGGCCGCGGCGATTACGCACGGACATCCGTTTGCCTGGCTTTCCTCGGCGCTTCTTGCGGAGATCATTCACCGTATGACCTACCGGAGGCCCGCGGATCCGACGCTGGAGCGGCTGACTGCCAATGCCGTCTATCAGGTGGAGCAGGAGTTTCGGGGCGTGAAGGAGCTGCCGGAGTTCATTGCGCTGATGGAAAAGGCCATGGAGCTTGCGGCGAATGGCAGTGCGAAGACGGGGGAGAGCCTCTCCAAGCTCGGAAAAGGTGTCACCGCGGAATCCACACTCGCGATCAGCATTTATCTTGCACTTCACTATCAGAACGACTATTTCACAGCGGTCCACGCTGCGGTCAACCAGAGTGGGGACTCCGACACGGCGGGATCCGTCACGGGAAATCTTCTGGGAGCGTGGCTCGGGTACGAGGCCGTCAGCTCACAGCTGGACTGCGTTTACGGCATGCAGGACTTTCTCGGGCAGCACCTTGAGATGTACGATCTTCTCCTTGACACGGTGCGGAGAGCCTGGCACACGGCGATCCTGGGAGATATTTAACCGGACCGGTGCAATTTAAAGGTGGCAAAAAAGAGTTCGTTATGTATAATCCCATCTTTGACAGCAAAAGAGGCTGAAAGCCCTGAAAATACAGGCCTT
>CALEFO010000203.1 GCA_937877165.1 uncultured Lachnospiraceae bacterium
CTGCCCTCCTTTGCAGGGCGGCGACGGAATGTTCAGCCCCCATCTCGAATTTCCTCCGGAAATCCTCGATGAGGCCGGCCAGAGGCCCTTCGGGCCTTGGCCGCATGTCAATTTCATGCGTGAATGGATCCGCAAGCGGCTCATTCACGATGAAATCGACATGTGCTGAACAAATATCAATTTGGAAGAAAACAATGATTACAAGAGAAAGTCCACTGAAACAGTTAAAGGGAGTGGGAGAGAAAACTGCACAGCTTTTTGCCTCCAGAGGCGTGGATACGGTCGGAGATCTTCTGGATTTCTATCCGAGAGATTATGAGTGGTTTGCCGCGCCGGTTACGGTGGATCAGCTGAAAGCAGGAGAGACCGCCTCGGTGGTCCTGACGATTCTGGGAGCAGGAAGGACCGCCTATGCAGGGAAATACCGGATCACGAGCTTTCGCGCGGCGGACGCAACCGGCGCGGTGCGGCTTACTTATTTTAATATGCCGTATCTTGCGAAAACGCTGCAGGCGGGGACGATTCATGTGTTCCGCGGGACTGTCCGGAAATTCCAGAACGGGAACCTACAGCTGGAGCAGCCCTCCGTCTATTCTCCTGCGGAGTACGAGAAGCTGCAGAATACCTACCTTCCATGCTACAGCCTTTCACGCGGGATGAAGAATGGGCAGGTGCAGAAGCTTGTTATGAAGGCGCTGGCCTCCTGTTTCCTTTCGGAGGACTATCTTCCGGAGGAGGACAGAAGGCGTCTGTCTTTGATGGAAGAGAAGGAGGCTGCGGCGAAGATTCATTTTCCCGGCAATAAGGACGAGCTGATTGCTTCGAGAAACCGCAAGGTATTTGATGAATTTCTCTCCTTCCTCCTGACGATCCGAAGGCAGAAAAGAGCGGAGCTGTCTCTGGTGAATACAAGGCCGATGGTGCTCTCCGAAGAGACCGGGAAGCTGATCGGATCGCTCCCCTACGAGCTTACGGATTCGCAGAAAAAGGCCTGGAAGGAAATAGAGGCGGACCTCACCGGAAACCGCGTGATGAACCGGCTTCTTCAGGGGGACGTGGGAAGCGGCAAAACGATTCTTGCATTCCTTGCACTTCTTCTGTGTGCAGCAAACGGGCGTCAGGGGGCGTTGATGGCTCCGACCGAGGTCCTTGCAGAGCAGCATGGGAAGGATCTATGCGCGATGACGAAGGAATATGACCTTCCGCTGCATCCGGTTCTTCTTACAGGGGCGGTCACCGGAAAGACGAGGAGAAAGGTTCTGGATGAGATCCGAAGCGGAAAGGCCAATGTGATCATTGGAACGCACGCCTTGATTCAGGACCTGGTGGAGTACCATGATCTTGGTCTGGTCATTACAGATGAGCAGCACCGCTTCGGCGTCCGGCAGCGTGAGACGCTGGCGGGCAAGGGCAAGGAGACACCGGTTCTTGTCATGAGTGCGACACCGATTCCGAGGACACTCTCCATTATCCTGTATGGAGACCTGCAGGTGAGCCGGCTGACGGAGCTCCCGAAGAACCGCCTGCGGATTAAAAATCTCGCGGCTCCCGCTTCGGAACGGGGGAAAATCTACCGGTTCATTTTGTCTCAGATCGCGGAGGGACGGCAGGCCTATGTCATCTGTCCTGCCGTGGAGGAGAATGGAATGGAGCAGATGGAGAATGTCACGGATTACGCAGAGAATCTGCGGAAAATGCTTCCGGATACGGTACGAATCGCAGAGCTGAACGGAAGGATGAAGCCGTCGGAGAAGAGCCGTATCATGGATGCGTTCGCTGCGCATGAGACGGACCTTCTGGTCTCCACGACGGTCATTGAGGTTGGCATCAATGTCCCGAATGCCACCTGCATTCTGATTGAGAACGCGGAGCGCTTCGGCCTCTCACAGCTTCATCAGCTGCGGGGACGCGTGGGGCGCGGTCAGTGGCAGTCCTACTGTATCTTCCTATATTCGGAAACACTGAAGGAGAAGCCAAAGCGGCTCTCCATCCTGGAGAAGACCAATGACGGATTTGAAATCGCGGAGCAGGATCTGAAGCTCCGGGGGCCGGGGGATCTTTTCGGGGTTCGGCAGAGCGGAGAAATGGGGTTTCATCTTGCGGATATCTATGAGGATGCGGATATTTTGGCGAAAGCCTCGTCCTATGCGGATGAGGTTTTGGAGCGGAATCCTGATTTTCACGGAGATGGCCTTCGCGAGGTGGATTTTCGGAGCATTTGACATTTTCCGTCATTAGCTCGTAAAATCAATCTGTATGTCTGGAAGTTCGAGTATAAGTGTGTCCGGATGTATGAAACAGGAAGCATAAGCAAATCCCGCGGAAGGACAGCGGCAGGAGGAGACACTATGGCAAAGGTTGCAATCGTTACAGACAGCGGAAGCGGCATTACGCTTGCACAGGCGAAGGAGATGGGAATCGGTCTGGTATCCATTCCCTTTATGTTCGGCGATAACGAGAAGACATATTTTGAAGATATTAATCTGACAAGAGACGAGTTTTTCGAGCGTCTGAAATCGGGAGAGACGGTGCATACCTCGCAGCCTTCCCCTGTGGATGTTCTGAAGGTGTGGGATCAGGTGCTGGAGGAGAACGACTCGCTGGTTTACATTCCTATGTCCTCCGGACTGTCAGGCTCCTGCCAGTCCGCTATGATGCTCTCCGGCGACTATGACGGGAAGGTTGAGGTTGTCAACAACCAGAGAATTTCCGTAACGCAGAGACGGTCCGTTGAGGATGCCATCGAGATGGCAAAAAAAGGCTGGACGGCGAAGGAAATCAAGGAGAAGCTGGAAGAGGTTCGCTTTGACCAGAGCATCTATATTATGGTCGACACCCTGACCTACTTAAAACGCGGCGGACGGATCACGCCGGCTGCGGCAGCAATCGGAACGCTTCTTCGCATCAAGCCGGTGCTGAAGATTTTCGGAGAGCGTCTGGATGCATTTGCCAAGGCAAGAACCGTGCAGCAGGCCCGCACACTGATGATCAATGCGCTGAAGAATGACTGCGAGAAGCTCTATGGCGGAGAGGATAACGTCTACATTTATGCCGTGGAATCCGAGACGCCGGAGTTTGAGGATTGGTGCCGTCAGGTCCGCGAGGCATTCCCGGGCCAGGAGGTCGGTACGGATAAGCTTCCGTCGGTCATCAACTGCCATATCGGAGAGGGTGCGCTCGCAATTGCCTGCACAAAGAAGCTGGAGATTGAGGATCGCACGAACCGTTAAGATCTGCAGCATTTTTGCAGTGATTTTCAGACAAAGTAATAAAAACAAGATACAGGCCGCAGGAAATCTGCGGCAGGGTAAGAGGTAATTCATGGCAGAAAGTCAGCACTATGACGCTTCGAGCATTCGGGTTCTGGAGGGGCTTGAGGCGGTCCGTACAAGGCCTGGCATGTATATCGGCAGTACGTCTACCAGAGGCCTGAATCATTTGATCTATGAGATCGTGGACAATTCCGTAGATGAGCATCTGGCGGGGTATTGTGACACGATCCGCGTGACGCTTGAGGCAGACGGCTCCTGTACGGTGGAGGATAACGGCCGCGGCATTCCAATCGACATGCACGCCAAGGGCGTTTCCGCAGAGAGAGTGGTTTTCACGACGCTTCACGCCGGAGGAAAGTTTGACAACAAGGCATACGCGACTTCCGGCGGCCTTCACGGCGTCGGCTCCTCCGTGGTCAACGCACTCTCGGAGCATATGACGGTCCGCGTCCGGAAGAGCGGCGTCATCTACGAGGATAAATACCGCCAGGGCAAGCCGGATCAGGAGCTCGTGGGCGGCCTTCTTCCTGCGGTCGGAAAGGCGAGGGGAACCGGAACCACCATCAATTTCCTTCCGGATCCTTCGATCTTTGAGAAAACGCGCTTCAAGGAGGAGGAGATCAAGTCCCGCCTTCACGAGACGACGTACCTGAATCCGAAGCTGACGATTCTCTATGAGGACAAGCGGCCAGGAAGCGAAGAGACGCAGACGTTCCATGAGCCGGATGGCATCGCGGGCTTTGTGCGCGAGCTGAACAAGTCCGATGAAACTGTTACGGACATCATTTATTTCAAGGGAAAATATGAGAGCATTGAGGTCGAGTGCGCGTTCCAGTACATCCGTGATTTTCGCGAGGAGATCATGGGATTTTGCAACAATATCTACAATTCGGAGGGCGGCACGCATCTGACCGGCTTCAAGACGGCGTTCACGCAGGTCATCAACGGCTACGCAAGAGAGCTTGGCGTCCTGAAGGACAAGGATGTCAACTATACCGGTGCGGACGTTCGGAATGGCATGACGGCGGTCATCGCCATCAAGCACCCGGATCCCAGGTTTGAGGGACAGACGAAGACAAAGCTGGACAATCCGGACGCGGCAAAGGCAGTTTCCCAGGTCACTACCGATGAGGCAACGCATTATTTTGACCGGAATCTGGAACAGCTGAAGGCTGTCATCGAGTGTGCGGAGCGGGCAGCAAAGATCCGCAAGTCCGAGGCGAAGGCGAAGACCAATATGCTGACGAAGCCGAAGTTCTCCTTTGACTCCAACGGCAAGCTTGCCAACTGCGAGTCACGGGATGCTTCGAAGTGTGAGATTTTCATCGTCGAGGGCGATTCTGCAGGCGGCTCCGCAAAAATGGCGAGAAACCGCATGTTCCAGGCAATTCTTCCGATCCGCGGAAAAATTCTGAATGTGGAGAAGGCCTCCATGGACAAGGTACTCGCGAACGCGGAAATCAAATCGATGATCAACGCCTTCGGCTGCGGCTTCTCTGAAGGATACGGACAGGATTTCGATATCACAAAGCTCCGTTACGACAAGATCATCATCATGGCCGATGCCGATGTGGACGGTGCTCATATTTCGACGCTCCTTCTGACCCTGTTCTACCGCTTCATGCCGGACCTGATCTACGAGGGACATGTCTATGTTGCGATGCCCCCTCTGTACAAGGTGGTTCCGAAGAAAAAGGGTGAAGAGGGGGAGTATCTTTACGACGACGCGGCGCTCGCCCGCTACCGCAAGGCGCACAGCGGCTTTACGCTGCAGCGCTACAAGGGCCTTGGCGAGATGGATCCGCAGCAGCTGTGGGAAACAACGCTGGATCCTGCGAACCGGAGACTCCGTAAGATTCAGATTGATGACGGCCGCATGGCCTCGGAGATGACGGGACTTTTAATGGGAACGGATGTTCCGCCGAGGAGAGATTATATCCACGCCCATGCAACGGATGCGGAGCTTGATATCTGAGACTGCTTTGTACCGGAGCCTTTGCCGGAGAATCCGGTAATGGATAAAACAAGGCCTGTGTAATGCCAGGCGCATGGCCAGCAGTGAAGAAAGTTTTGAAGGACAGACAGATTTATGCCGAGAAAGACAAAAGCCGAAGAGAATATAGAAGAACAGATCATTCCCAGCGAATATTCCGAGCTGATGCAGAAGTCATACATTGACTATGCGATGTCGGTCATCATCAGCCGCGCACTGCCGGACATCCGGGACGGATTAAAGCCGGTTCAGCGCCGTGTCCTGTTCGACATGTCGGAGCTGGGAATCCATTATGATGGGGCGTACCGCAAATCGGCGCGTATCGTAGGCGACACAATGGGCAAATATCACCCGCACGGTGACTCTTCCATTTACGATTCCCTGGTCGTTATGGCGCAGGATTTTAAGAAAGAGCTTCCACTGGTGGACGGGCATGGAAACTTTGGTACCATCGAGGGTGACTCCGCTGCGGCCATGCGTTACACGGAGGCAAGACTGCAGAAGATCACCGAGGAGGGACTTCTTGCGGATCTTGACAAGGACGTGGTGGACTTCGTCCCGAATTTTGACGAGACGGAGAAGGAGCCCTCCGTTCTTCCCGCTATGATCCCGAACTTTCTGATCAACGGATCCGAAGGCATTGCGGTCGGAATGGCAACCTCAACGCCGACTCATAATGTGGGAGAGGCAATTGATGCGGAGATCGCGCTTTTGGAAGACCCGGAGGCATCCGTTCGCGAGCTGATGCGCTGCGTCAAGGGACCGGATTTTCCGACCGGCGGCATCGTGGTCAACAAGGATGAGCTGCTCTCTATTTACGAGAGCGGTCAGGGAAAAATCCGCCTGCGCGGCCGCGTGGAGGTGGAGAAGGGAAAGGCTGGCCATCTGAATCTTGTCGTGACGGAGATTCCGTATACCATGATCGGCTCAGGCATTGCGAAATTCCTGCAGGATGTGGCGGCGCTGTATGAGAACAAGGTGACCGGCGATATCATTGATATCTCGAACCAGTCCTCCAAGGAGGGTATCCGGATTGTCATTGAGCTGAAAAAGGACACGGATGTCGAGAACTTCAAGGCACTTCTCTACAAAAAGACCAAGCTCGAGGACACTTTCGGCGTCAACATGCTGGCCAT
>CALEFO010000204.1 GCA_937877165.1 uncultured Lachnospiraceae bacterium
AACCGCCTTCGCGGCTTTCTCCTCGTGGTGCCGCAGACATGCTGCGGCAGGAAGGAAGATATCATGACAAGAGAAGATGTATTTAACAAACTTACCGAGGTATTTCGCACTGTGTTCGATGACGATTCCATCACTCTTAGCGACAGCACCACCTCTGCTGATATTGAGGACTGGGATTCCCTCGAGCACATTGACCTGATCGTTTCCGTTGAGAAGGCATTTGGGATAAAGTTTACTATGTCTGAAACTACCGGCATGAAGAATGTCGGCGAAATGGTTGACATCATACTCTCCCGCATCTGAAGGATATAAGAGAATATTCCATATCGGTCTGCAGCCGCAGCAGGAAAAATTTTCGTCAAAACCGCCTTCGCGGATTTTGCCTCAGCGAGGTATCAATTATGGCTTTAATATCTGGTGAATTTCTGGCATTCTGCCTTTTTCTGACAATCATATACTATGCAGTTCCCGGCAGACTCCAGAATGCCCTTCTTTTTGCTGCCAACATTCTTTTTCTTCTGCCGCTGCAAAATTTTCCGATCGCAGTCCTTTTTCTCGAACTTTCCATCGTTAGTATTTATGCAGCCGCTCGTTTCATTGAAGCTCACCGCGGCAGTCGTCCAGCCAGAATTGTTTTTGCTGCAGCAATTTTTCTGAATCTCGGCTTCCTGTTCGCCTTCAAATATCTTCCATTTGCGCAGAATTTTTCTTCCATACTGCACCTTCCGGTACACTTTCCTGACCTCTCTGCGGTAGCTCCCCTTGGAATCTCCTTCTACACTCTGCAGCTCCTCGGGTATCTCATCAGCGTAAATGACGGAGGTCTCGCGGCGGAGCACAGTCTGATCCGCTTTGCTGTCTTCGGCAGCTTCTTTCCGCAGATTACTTCTGGTCCTATCAGCCGCTACGAGGATCTTGCCCCGCAGATTGCCTCAAAACGTACTCTTTCTTATGCAAATATTACCCGCGGGGCCCAGCGTGTGCTCTGGGGCTTCTTCAAAAAGCTTGTGATCTCGGAGCGTGCAGCAGTTCCCGTGAACACTATTTTCGGTAATTACGGTCTCTATTCTGGATTCTACATCCCATTTGCCGCCGTAATGTTTGCTGTCCAGCTCTATTGTGATTTCTCCGGCTGCATGGACATCACCATCGGAATTTCCGAAATTCTCGGCATCCATCTTCCAGAAAACTTCACCTCGCCATTTTTCTCCCGCTCGATGACTGAGTTCTGGAGACGCTGGCACATTACACTTGGAACCTGGTGCAAGGACTATGTCTTCTATCCAATTCAGAAATCAGATCTGTTCTACCGCCTTCGTGAGAAATCCATCCGCCGATTTGGACGCAAGAAGGGCAAAAAAGTCCCCATGTATCTTGCCATGTTTCTCATGTGGTTTGTTGTCGGTTTCTGGCACGGCGGCTTTCTGAAATACATCATCGGGTCCGGACTTCTTCACTTTGCCTATATCTTTCTGGAGCAGGAAGGTGCACCTCTCTGGAACTGGGTCAACCAGCTGCTTCATATTCATACCGAAAGCGCTGGACATATTGCTTTTCAGAGAATTCGCACCTTCCTGCTCGTCTGCAGTGGTTTTATTTTCTTCCGTGCGGACAGTTTTGCTACAGCTATCCATATGTATACCGCCATCGGAACCTGGAATCTCTCTGTCTTCTCCATGACCGGCCTGACAACGCTTGGTCTGGATCTCTACGACATTCTCGTGCTGGTTCTCTCTGTTCTTCTCCTGAATTATGTAGAGACACTGCAGCAAAAGGGCTCTGTGCGCTCTATGATCGCAGCGCAGAGCCTTCCTGTTCGCTGGCTCCTCTTTCTCGGACTCTTCTTCCTGGTTCTCATTCTGGGAGAATACGGCTCCGGCTTTCAGGCAGAATCCTTCATTTACGCAAACTTCTGATCTTTCCGTCCTAAGCGGCTTGTTTTTCATCTGTTTTTTTACTATGATCTTTCGTATTGACCATTAAAGGAGGCTCCTTATGAAAATCGGTATTATTGGTGCAATGGACATCGAAGTAGCTTCTCTGAAGAAAAAAATGACCATTGCCAACACGGCCAGCTATGCCAACATGACTTTCTGTGAAGGAACATTGGGCAATACGCCTGTCGTTATCGTGAAGTGCGGTATCTGCAAGGTAAATGCCGCAATCTGTGTTCAGCTTCTCGTCGATCATTTTCATATCACACATATCATCAACACAGGTGTTGCTGGTTCCCTGGACAATACGATCAATATCGGCGATATCGTCGTTTCCACAGATGCACAATACCATGACGTTGACGCTACTGTATTCGGCTACCAGAAGGGCGAAATTCCGCAGATGGGCATCGTCTCCTTCCCTGCTGATCCCAAGCTGCGTGCAGCTGCCGTCAAAGCTGTCAGAGAGGCCGCTCCAGACGTTTCTGTGTTCGAAGGACAGGTAATCTCCGGTGACCAGTTCATCTCTACACACGCCAAAAAAGAAGAACTGATGCGCGATTTTCATGGGAGGTGCGCCGAGATGGAGGGAGCAGCCATTGCACAAACCTCCTATATTAACCAGATTCCCTATGTGATCATCCGTGCAATCTCCGACAAGGCTGATGAAAGTGTAACGGAGTCCTACGATCAGTTCGAAGCCAAGGCCGCTATCCGCTGCGCCAATATAGTGGAGTACATGGTAGAAAATTTCTAAAAAGCTTTCTCTCTATAGAAAAAACAGATCTCTGAGAAATTCTGAAAAGAAACGCTGCATGGTATATATCCGGTGTAATCCGTTATTACCGTGCAGCCTTCTTGTTATATACAGCTATTTACAGATTAGATATCAAAGGGAAAATGTAAAAGTAAAAATGGCAGACTTGCTTTCGAGAAATAACTATCTGAAATATGAAATTAAAAAAGACAAGAAAAAATGCCTAGAGCCGGAATCGAACCAGCGACACGAGGATT
>CALEFO010000205.1 GCA_937877165.1 uncultured Lachnospiraceae bacterium
GATCAAACAGGCTGAACTGATTCGACTCCGGGAGCTCCCCGAGAAGTCCCAGCTCACTCATCTTGTCCAGAATCGTCTGGGAGACCTTCGCCCGCTCCCGGATGTCCTGCTGCGAGACGAACGGTCCGCCCTTGCAGGCTTCCTCCAGAGCATCTGCCGCGCTCGCGCCCATTCCGTGAATCGACGTGTAGGCCGGCATGATTTTACCGTCCACGATCTGGAAGGCGCGGCCATGGGCAACCCCAAGCTCAATCGGCGTGAATTCAATGCCCCTTGCATACATCTCCCGCACAACCAGCGCATCGTCCATCTGTGCCTCCTCCGCTGCGCTCAGCTTGTCTCTTGACTGATACTCCTGCATGCACTCGAGAAGGTGCTGGCTGCCCTGCGCCATCATTTCATAATCGAAGGCCTTGGCGCGGATCGTGTAATACGCACAATAATAAGCCAGTGGCTGGTGCACCTTGAACCATGCAATCCGGAGAGCCATCATGACATAGGCCGCCGCGTGCCCTTTCGGGAACATGTACTTGATTTTCAGACACGCATCGTGATACCACTGCGGAACGCCCGCCTCCTTCATCGCCTCCTCCATCTCGGGCTTTAAGCCCTTGCCCTTTCGCACGGACTCCATCGTTTTGAAGGCCATGGACGGGTCCTCTCCCTTGCCGATGAGGTAAATCATGATGTCGTCGCGGCAGCCGATGCAGGTTGCCAGGGTGCAGATTCCCTGTGCAATGAGGTCCGACGCGTTGCCAAGCCACACATCCGTTCCATGGGACAGGCCGGAGATCTTGATCAGCTCCGAGAGCGTCGTCGGCTTCGTATCCTGAAGCATTCCCATGACGAACTTCGTTCCGAACTCCGGAACTCCGAGCGTTCCTACCTTAATGCCGCCGTCCTGCTCCGGCGTAATGCCAAGGGACTCCAGCCCGACGAAGAGCTTCATGACGCCCTCGTCGTCCAAAGGCAGCTGAATCGGGTCCACCCCGGTGATATCCTGCAGCATACGGATCATCGTCGGATCATCGTGTCCCAGAATGTCAAGCTTTAACAGGTTGTGGTCAATCGAGTGATAGTCAAAATGCGTCGTGACAATCGGTGTCGTCATATCATTTGCAGGGTGCTGCACCGGTGTAAACGTATTGATTTCCTCGCCGATCGGCAGAACGACGATACCGCCGGGATGCTGACCGGTCGAACGCCGCACACCGACGCACCCTCTCGAGAGACGCTCAATCTCACATTTTCTCTTGCTGATGCCGCGGTGCTCGCAGTAGCCAAGCGTGTAGCCGTAAGCGGTCTTGTCCGCCACCGTCGCAATCGTTCCCGCCTTGAAGGTCTGTTCGTGCCCGAAAATAACCTTCGTGTAGGCATGCGCCTTGGACTGGTACTCGCCCGAGAAATTCAGGTCGATATCCGGCTCCTTGTCTCCCTTGAAGCCGAGGAACGTCTCGAACGGGATGTCGAATCCAGCCCTGGTGAGCGGCTTTCCGCATTTCGGACAGTTCTTCTTCGGCATGTCCACACCGCATTTTCCCGAATAGGATTTCACCTCTTCGGAGTCAAAATCCGAGTAGTGACACGACTCGCAGTAATAGTGCGGAGCAAGCGGATTAACCTCCGTGATTCCAGACATCGTTGCGACAAAGGACGATCCCACCGATCCTCGGGAGCCGACAAGGTATCCGTCCTCGTTGGACTTCCACACAAGCTTCTGCGCAATAATGTACATGACGGAATACCCGTTTTTGATAATGGATGTCAGCTCCCGCTCCAGTCGGTCGCTGACCACCTTCGGCAGAGGGTCGCCGTACATCTTGTGGGCCTGCCGGTAGCAGATCTCGCGGAGCTGCCCATCCGAGTTCTCGATGACCGGCGGGCACTTGTCCGGCCGGACCGGAGAGATCGCATCCACCCAGGACGCAATTTTGTTCGGATTGGTGATGACCACCTCCTCGCACTTGGCATTGCCCAGGTACGAGAATTCCTCCATCATTTCATCCGTTGTTTTCAAATAGAGCGGCGCCGGTTCCTCCTCCTGGTTCATGCCCATGCTGTCCTGAATAATGGTGCGGTACACCTCATCCTCCGGGTCCAGGAAATGCACGTCTCCCGTCGCGACCACCGGCTTTCCGTACTGCTCGCCGAGCCTTACGATCTTCCGGTTGATGTTCAGGACGTCCTCCTCGCTGCGGATGTTCTCGTAGCGGTCCGAGTCGATGAGGAATTTGTTGTTCCCCCGCGGCTGGATCTCCAGATAGTCATAGAAATCCACGATTCCTGCAAGCGTCTCCTCACTTTTCTGGTCCAGGATGGCCTGATAAAGCTCGCCCATGACGCAGGCCGAGCCGACAATGATGCCTTCCCGGTACTTCATCAGGAGCGTCTTTGGAATTTTCGGCTTCTGGTAGAAATACGTCAGGTGCGACTCGCTGATCATCCGGTACAGATTGGTGCGGCCGGTCACGTTTTTGGCAAGGAGAATGCAGTGATACGGGCGAAGCCGCCGGATCACATCCGGATCCGAGGCCGCAAGCGCATTCATGCCGCCGAGGGTCGTCACACCCTTTTCCGTGAACATCTTCAGAAGTTTTATAAAAATATCCGCCGTCGTCGAAGCGTCATCCACTGCGCGGTGATGATGCGGATTGACAACATTCAGAAGCTTTCCCACGGCATCCAGGTTGTAGGATTTATGACCGGGGAGCATGACTCTTGCCATGCCGACGGTGTCAATCGTGGTAAACGGCGCCGCAAGTCCGAGGTCCTTCGCGTTCTTTTTGATAAAGCTGATATCAAAGCCGACATTATGTCCGATGAGAACACAGCCTCTGCAGAAATCCAAAAACCGCGGCAGCACCTCCTCCACCGGATCCGCGGGCAGCACCATTTCGTCCGTGATGCTGGTAAGGCGCGTGATGCGGAACGGAATCGGCACCTTCGGGTTGATGAACTCCGAAAAATCTCCTGTCTTTACGCCGTGCTCATAGCGCACCGCGCCAATCTCGATGATCCGGTCGTTCTCTGAGGAAAAGCCGGTTGTCTCGATATCGAAGATGACATAGCTTCCCGTTTCTACCGGATACTGCTCCGGCGTCTTTCGGAATTCTTCGAATGCAGGATCCTCCGGCACATTTCCGAAGGTGACCATCTTCTTCAGATCGTCCACCAGGTAGCACTCTACGCCGTAAATGACCTTGAAAAATTCCTGCCGGTCGATGGGTGCAAGGCCTTCTGCCTTCCGCCTCTTGCACTCTCCGCTGTAGAGGTCCTCCACAAGGTGATTCGCGTCCGGGAAGGCCTGCACATTTCCATGATCTGTGATGGCAACTGCCGGCCACCCCCAGTCGTAGGCGCGCTTGACCAGATCCTTACACTCCGAGACACCGTCCATGTCACTCATCTTCGTGTGCATGTGAAGCTCAATGCGCTTTTTCTCGTAGTGGTCCTTGCGCTTGGTCTCAAAGGAAGGAATTTC
>CALEFO010000206.1 GCA_937877165.1 uncultured Lachnospiraceae bacterium
TGTATTGTCGGCATGCTGCTTGCAGTTATTATCAAGCTGGAGTTCGGACAGGACGTTGCCATGACGACCTTTATTCCGCAGCTGACCGCGTTTGCAGTGGCATCGTTCCGGATTCTTCCTTCCGTAGGAAAGCTCAATTCTTATATTTCCAACATCAATTACTGTGCCCCCTCGCTGGATTTTATTTATCAGGATTTGAAGGGAATTGAAGCGTTCAAGGAAACTCTTCGGACAGAGGATGAGAAAAAGAATCTGAGTTTTCAGAGTGCGGTACATATCAAGGATATCTGCTTCCATTATTCCGATGCGGATTACAATGTCATTGATCATGTGTCCTTTGAAATTCCAAAGGGAAAAACGGTGGCACTGGTCGGATCATCTGGCGCCGGCAAAACGACACTTGCGGATATTATTCTGGGACTTCATACGCCGCAGAGCGGAGATATCCTTGTGGACGACTGGAGTATTCAAAAGAATCCCAATGCATGGCACCGGCTTCTCGGCTATATTCCGCAGACAATATATCTGACCGATGACACAATCCGCAGGAATATCGCATTCGGAGTGAAAGAAGAGGAAATCGATGATAAAGCGGTGCAGCAGGCGATTCATCAGGCCCAACTGGACGAATTTATTGAAGGACTTCCGGAAGGGCTTGAGACCTTTGTCGGAGACCGCGGCGTGCGGATTTCCGGCGGACAGAGACAGAGAATCGGCATTGCCAGAGCCCTGTATCAGAATCCGGAAATTCTGGTCATGGATGAGGCGACCTCTGCGCTGGACAATGAGACAGAGACGGCAGTTATGGAATCCATCCATCGTCTTCAGGGCGAGAAGACCATGATCATCATTGCCCACCGCCTTACAACAATTCGCAATGTGGATCTGATCTATGAAGTGGGAGATGGTGGGATACAGCTGCGCAGCAAGGAAGAACTTGGAATTGTCTGACAGGACAAAGAGGAGCAGGCGGCAGGACAGGTTAGGAGGAAAACAAGATGTCGGAAGAGGGTCTCTCATTGATGCAACGCTGCAAGAGAAAAGCGTGTAACATGTTCTGCAGGCAGATGCCGGATCGGTTGTACCTGGAATGGTTATATGAAATCCGGATGGGTGAAAAGCTCCATCTGGAGCATCCGGAAACTTTCAACGAGAAGCTGAACTGGTTAAAGCTCTATGACCGCCGGGATGAGTATACGAAGATGGCGGACAAATATGAGGTTCGCCGGTATATTGCGGAGAAGATCGGAGATGAGTATCTGATCCCGCTTCTGGGCGTCTGGCACAATGCGGAGGAGATTGATCCGGAAGGGCTCCCAGATCAGTTCGTCCTGAAATGCACGCATGATTCCGCCAGTGTCGTGATCTGCAGGGATAAGAAGACCTTTGACTGGAGGGCTGCGAGAGAACGTCTTTCGAAGTCACTTTCGGTGAATTATTTCTATCCGAGCAGAGAGTGGCCGTATAAGAATATTGTTCCAAAGATTATTGCGGAGCAGTATATGGTGGACGAGTCCGGAACGGAGCTGAAGGATTACAAGATCTATAACTTTGGCGGAAAACCGGAGCTGATTCAGGTGGATTTCGGACGCTTTGTGCACCATGAGCGGAATCTGTATGATCTGAACTGGAACTATATTGATGAGCAGATTGAATACCCCAGAAATCCCGGAGTTTCCATTGCCAAACCGGAACATCTGGATCTGATGCTGGAGCTTGCAGAGAAGCTTTCGAAGGGAATTCCCAGTGTGCGGACGGATTTCTATTCCATCAATGGGAGAGTATATTTCGGCGAGATTACATTTTACCAAGAGGCCGGTTTTGCCCATTTCTCTTCGGATCAATATGACAGGTACTTGGGAAGTCTGATTCGGCTGCCGGAGAAGAATGTTTGAAAGTGACATTGATATATCGCTTTCAAACTGCAGCATCGGTGCTGATGCACCGGCTGCCACATTCGGCAAACCCGCCTTCGCGGATTTTGCCTCAGCGGGGTATGAAAATGAATATTATTGAAATAAAAGGAGGGCTGGGCAACCAGATGTTTCAGGCTGCTCTCTGCGTTGCTTTTCTGAAGAAAGGCATCGACGCTGCGGCGGACTTTTCATTTTATCAGTCCGGAAGGCAAGAACGGGAACTGGCCCTTAATTTTTTTCCGAACTTCTGTCTGGACACAGCAGATGAAAAGAAAGCGGCCAGGCTGCGGGGCTATGGCTACAATGAATCCATATTTGATAAAATTGGCAGAAAACTACTGCCTTCAACTGCCAGAGTTTTCCAGGAGGATGTCAGAAAGGGATATCAGCCGGAAGTGTTTGACAAGAGGGACACTTACATCAGCGGATACTGGCAGTGTGAGAAGTATTTTAGTGAGTACCGAAAAGATATTTTGGAAATATTCTGTTTTCCGGAGATCTCAGGCGGAAGTGTATGCTGTCAAATCAGGGACAGAATTTTGGAAGATGATGGTGCAGTTTCTCTTCATGTTCGAAGAGGCGACTATCTTAATCCTAAATATGAAAATGTATACCGTGATGTATGCACGGAGCAGTATTACAAAAATGCAATTTCCTATATGCGGATGAAGAATCCTCAGTGTCATTTTTATGTGTTTTCCGACGATATTCCGTGGTGCAGGGAACACTTGGGGAAGGACAACATGATCTATGTTGATTGCAACCGTGGAGAAAACAGTCCGTATGATATGTATCTGATGAGTATTTGCCGTCATAATATCATAGCCAACAGCAGTTTCAGCTGGTGGGGGGCATGGCTGAATCAGACAGAAGGAAAAGAAATCCTTGCTCCGGAGAGGTGGTTTCATCATATGGATGTCTGTGACCAGATTTGTGACTCATGGATAAGGATCAGCAGCACATGAAAATTTTGATCGTCAATAAATTCCTGTATCCCAACGGCGGATCGGAGACCTATATCTTCAGCATTGGCAGGCAGTTGGAGAAGATGGGGCATGAGGTTCAGTATTTCGGGATGGAGCATGAGGGGCGGATTGTCGGCAATCATGCGGAGAGCTATACCGAAGATATGTCCTTCCGGAATGGAAATGGCTGCGGGACAGGATCTCACAGCGGTCTTGCCCAGAAGCTTGGCAAATTGACCTATCCGTTCAAGATTATTTATTCGAAGGATGCGAGGAAGAAGATCCAGAGAGTTCTGGAGGATTTTCATCCGGATGTGGCGCATCTGAACAACATCAATTTCCAGATTACACCGTCCATCATTGATGAGATCAAGGCATTCGATCCGAAGATCCGGATTGTTTATACGGCACATGATCCGCAGTGGGTCTGTCCGAACCATATGATGCGGATTCCTTCCACGGGAGAGCTCTGCAGCCGGTGCATTGACGGAGCAGCAGGAAACTGCGCGAAGAATCGCTGTATTCATAATTCAAGGGCGCAGAGTATCATCGGCACAATGGAGGCGGAGTTCTACAAGCGCAGGAAGACATATGAGAAGGTAGATGTTATTATTGCACCCAGTGAATTTATGAATCGCGTCCTGTCACACAATCCTCAGCTGAAGGGGCGAATTGTGACGCTTCATAATGCAGTGAATGCGATGACGGATGAAACCGTTGATTCTTCTGCAGCATATGTGAACAAAGAACAGCAAACGGATGCAGGATCATTTGCATGCGAGGGGCAAACGGCAGCAGCTGATTCGGGCTCTCGGGAGAAATCCGAAGAGAAAAAGCGTTATGTGCTCTATTTCGGCCGTTTTTCCGAGGAAAAGGGCATTCGGACGCTCCTGAAGGCTGTCGGGGAACTTCCGGAAATTCCCTTTGTGTTTGCAGGAAAGGGTGAACTGGAGGAGCAGGTGAATGCTCTGCCCAACACCCGGAATGCAGGATTCTGTTCCGGAGAGAAGATGACTGAACTGATCCGTGGTGCGGCGTTTACGGTGTTTCCTTCGGAGTGGTATGAGAATTGTCCGTATTCTGTGATTGAGTCGCAGCTTGCAGGAACGCCGATTCTAGCCTCCAATCTGGGAGGGACTCCGGAGCTACTGGTACCGGGTGTCACCGGGGAGCTTTTCGAAGCCGGGAACGCCTCGGAGCTCGCAGAAAAGATCCGGGACTTATGGCCGGATGAAAAACGTTTGGCACAATACCGGAGCGGATGTCAGAAATTGATTCAGGGGAAGCTGGAACTGAAATTTGACAGCGTGGAAGAGTACTGCCGGAAGCTGGTGGATCTTTATCAGAAGGACCTGCATTTTATACCTCGCTGAGGCAAAATCCGCGTAGGCGGTTTTGTCGAATGCGGCAGCCGGTGCGTCAGCACCGATGCTGCAGTTTGAAAGTGACATATCGATGTCACTTTCAAACTTCTTATGAAGAAGGCTTCGGAACAGGAGAGGAATAAAGAATCCGGACAGGAAGCTTCCGGCGTTTGGAAAGAAAATTTCGGGAAGGAATGTACGAGTTGATTCATTGCGGGAAAAAAGGAACAAGACTTCGGATTTGCGGAAAAATCATTCTGTTTGCGGTTATCTTTTATGCAGCGGAGTTCGTTGTCTTCTGTCTGACTGGAACCGAGATTTCTTCATGGAGCCGGAGAATCCTGAATCAGATGTATACGGATTCGCCCATTGAGATTGGTGTGATCGGAGGGTCACAGGTGTTGTATGGGATTTCCCCATCGGTCATGCAGGAAAGACTCGGGAAGGCATCGGCCAATCTGACTTCCTCTCAGCAGCCGCTCTCCGCAACGGACGCTGTTCTCCGGGAGACCGCGGCGCATCACCCGGAGATGAAGGAGGTATATGTCTCGCTGGACTATTCCCTGGTGATGGCAGACGAGGTGAATCTGGAGAGCATCTATATGATGGCCGATGCCATGCCCGCTTCCTGGAATAAAGTGCGGTTTCTGCTTCATGCGACACCGCAGGAGTACTATCTGAACAGCTTCCTCCCACTTCGGAAGGGAGAAAGCTATTCGTTTTCCAGGCAGCAGATCGTGCAGAATCTTGCAGTTTTGAAGGAACCGGATTATCGTTTTCAAGCCAGTGCAGGCGGATATGCACCTCACGACGGCATGACCCAGGCAGCCTATGATGCATTGGCGGAAGAATATCAGAGCAAAAAGGAATCCTTACCGGAAGAAAACGGAAAGGTGGTCCTGCCGGATCGGTCTGTATGGGCAATCCGGGACATGATAAGCTTTTGCAAGAAGCGGGACATTCATTTGACCTTTTTGGCCACGCCGGTTCCGGAATTCGTCACGGAATCCGTGACAAATTATGATGGATATGTACAGGCTGTCAGAGATCTGCTGGATGAAAGTGATGTTGAGTATCTGGACTTTAATCAAAACAGAAAATGCGAAGAAAAACAGAATTATGATGAAACACGGCAGGGGTGCCTGTTTGACAGGAAGAATCCTTCGCTTTTTAACGATGATTTTCATCTGAGCGGGATGGGAGCCGAGATTTTTACAGAGAGTTTGTGCAGTTGGCTTCAGACGAATGGGTAAAAAGCAGTATGGACAAGGTGGCACAGTACGATCCGCACACGCCACTTATTGTTGACCGAGAGAGGAGAACGGTAAAATTACAAACCGGAGCTTTTAAAATATTAATATAAGGAGTCAGTTTGTAAGGGATGAGACTGATCAGTAAAGAGACAATAAAAACTTGTGTCAGGCTGTTTTTGTGCCTGATCTTGAGCGTTCTATGTGGTATGACTCTGCTGGTTCTGGTGAATTACCTGCCGAGTGAACGGATCAAGAACAATGTCCGCAGCGGTGCACAGATTATTTTACAGGAGAATGCCGAATTTCAGTATGCAGACGGATACGTTGAGGCAATTCTGGATAATTATACGGATGCTTTGATTTTGTCCAAGGTGGTTTATCCATCGGATCATCCGTTAAAGGATGCCGTGATGGTGCCGAGTTATTCTTTCCCCGGACAGGATGTTGAGGGAATGCAGCTGTTCGGTACGTTGAATGATAATCCGCTTGATGATGTACAGGTGGATACTTATGCCAGATATTGGCATGGATATCTGGCTGTGTTGAAGCCCTTTTTTACTTTTTTCAGTTATGCGGACTTTCGGATTCTGAATCAGGCTGCAGAGTTAATTCTGATGCTGATGATTGCCGCCCTGATGCAAAAAAGACATTTGGGATTTCTGATTCCTGCGTATGTGGGAATGCTTATCCTATGGAATCCGGGAACGATGGGAGTCAGCCTGCAGTATGCGCCGTGCTGTTACATATCCCTTGGTGCAGCAGCGTTCATCTTATGGACGAGTAGATATCATGCGGAATTTCAGAAAATACTATTTCTGTTTCTTTTTTGCGGAATTCTGACAGCATATCTGGATTTTTTGACTTATCCGATTGCGACACTTGGGATTCCGCTGATTTTCTGGATTTTAACAGAGACCTCGCAAAGCAGGATCCGGAAAAAATCGGAGAGTCTGAAAATCGGACTTCTTTGCATCGTCTGGGTCGCCGGTTATTTGGGAATGTGGGCTGGAAAATGGATTCTTGGAACGTTGCTTTCCGGAGAGAATATTCTGAGTGATGCAGCACTTAATGTTGCCAATCGCACCTCCACACAGGATGGGGGACAGAGTCTTACACGGTCCGGCGTTGTGATGTATCTGATTCGATATACATTTGGGAAAAAGCCGTATCTGTTGCTGATGATAGTTTTGATTGGTGCAATCATGATGTGGCTGCATATGAAAAAGAAATTATTGAAGGATAAGAACAACAAGGCAGAAGGAATAATGGTACCTGCTAGGAAGAACAAGTGTATTTGGTTGGTTCTTGTGGGGGGGCTTCCGTTTCTCTGGTACTTTGTAACCGCCAATCATAGTTTTATTCATCCCCGCCTGGTGTATCGTGCCATGGGGGTAACGGTTCTGGCATGGATATCGGCAACTTTGCTGGTGGTCCAGAGTTATCCATGGCGGATAAAAGATTCCAATTGATCTACTAACTGTAGTAAAGGAAGCAGCCTGATGATTTTATTTAAACAGGATGAGCATGGAGATATGGATGGAAGCACAGAGCATAGCCTGCGGCATCTGATCTGTGAGATTTCCGGCTTGGCAACGTTATTGTTTTGCTGTCTCCCGCTCCTGATTCCGGGACTTCCGATGGGGAGTGATGACACCTTCCATCTGGGCAGATTTTATGCGCTGGGTATGGCCATCCGGAATGAAATTTTCCCGGCACAGATCCGACCATCCCTGTGCTACGGTTACGGATACGGAGTTGGGTTCTTCTATGCAGATTTCTTTTTATACTTGCCGGCTCTGCTGATTGCTGTGGGAGTTCCTACGGTAATCGTGGTAAAAATATATGTTCTGCTCGTCTTTTTTCTTATTATGGCCGCGATGTACCGGATGACAAAAGAGATTATCGGAAATGCCGATATCGCTCTTTTGTGTGCATGTCTGTATGTTTTATCCAATAAGGTATTCGGTCAGTATTATCTGGAATTTTCCATTGGGTGCTTTACGGCAGCAGCCTTTGTTCCATTGGCATTCGGCGGCCTGTACCTGATTCTGACGAAGGATAAAGGATGGAAGGCTTTTATCGCCGGATGTCTGGGGTGTGTGGGGACACACGTTATTACCACTGTCCTGGTTGCAGTCATTTGTTTCCTGATGCTATGCCTCAAAGGAGGAAAACTCATTCGGAATCCCAAAAGCTTCAGAAAGTTTGCTCTGAGTCTGGCTTTTATGATGCTGATAACAGGTGCATACTGGCTTCCGATGCTGGAACAGTTCCGGACACTTCGTTTGAAAAGCAGCACGCATTGGACAGTGGAGGAAGACAATGTGGCCAGTTTCCGGCATATGGTGGAGTATCGTGGAATCGGAATTGGAATCCTGTTATGTGTGGCATTGGCTGTAGCACTGTTTCTAATGAACATCAGGTACAGGAAAAGTTTTCCGGATGGAGCAGTGCTGTTCGGCGGGCTGGGGGGTCTGTACCTGCTCTTGCCTTCTTGCAGATTGTTCTGGCACTTGATGAATAAACGAATCTCTTTGATTCAGTTTCCGGACCGCTTATATCAGCCTGCGGTTGTACTTCTTCTTTTTTCGCTTGGCTGTCTCCTGGCGAAGACGAATTGCTTTACACCGAAAGAGGTGAAAAGGAAAGACAGAAGCACAGCTCAGAGAGGGAGCGTGGAAGGAAATATCGAAAATCAAGGTGTGGATTGTGCCGATGCTGCATTCGGCAAAACCGTCTTCGCGGATTTTGCCTCAGCGGGGTATAACTATGGCCCTGCTGTATGCCTGATCCTTTGTGTGAGCCTTGTGGCTGTATCCATGATCTCGGATATCAAGGAATATTATTTATGTCCGGAGGTCAGATTCGGTTATGATGATGTGGAATTGGTTCAAAATGGTTCCATTGCTTGTGCCGGATCCGGACAGGAGTGGATGCCGCTGGAGGTAAATACGGATACTTTGAAAACTCCTGAGACTGCTGTCGGAGCCTCCGGACAACAGGTAAAAGGGTGTAAAACAAAAGGAGACGGTGTTTTTACTTTCCGGGCTGATACGGAAGAGGAATGGTACGATGTCCCTTTTATTCACTACCAGGGGTATCGGGCTGTTGACGAAAATGGACAGGAATATGTAACGACAGGAGATCCGGAGAATGGGCTGCTGCGCATTTTATTGCCGGAGAATCACGATGCGAAAGGGGAAAACGTTACCATTACGGTGAAATACAGCTGGACGAAATGGCAGATGGCGGGATATGTTCTTTCCCTTTTGGGAGTGATTTTCGGAATTTCCTATTACTGGCGTAAAAATCAACTCATTTCCAGAGGAAAGAGATCCTGAATGCTCTGGGTTACCAGTCAGAAAGAAACAGAGGCGGATGCCTTGAATTTACTGGTTTGCCTGTCAGAATGGGCAGAAAGATAGAGAACCGTACGGATGAAAAGATTACGCAACAATTTACAAAATTTGATGGCGGTATTTACTGGAATTTTATTCTTGGCATCGCTGGTTCCGATCCTCCGGGTGGCTCCTTACGTGCGCTCGACAGGTGACGATCTGAATTACAGCGCGGGAGTGCATCAGGTAATTCAAAGCGGAGCAGGGATTTTCGAAATTTTGCAGTCTGTCTGTGATACGGTTCGGGGAACCTGGTACTCCTGGCAGGGAACCTGGTCCTCGGTGGCGTTGTTTTCCCTGCAGCCGGGGATCTGGGGCAATCAGTGGTATCCGATTACGGTGGCAGTGGCTTTGCTTTGCATTGTTGCAGGGACCTGGTATTTCTTTCATATTGTGGCAGAATTTTTCGGTATGAACCGGGCCGGAAGATGGATGATCGCCTTTTTGCTGGGGATTCTCCTGATCCAGTATCTGCCGAATGACAAGTGCGGGCTGTTCTGGTGGACAAGTGTTGCCCACTATATGATTCCTTACGGCATTACGATGATGTGCATGGGATGGTCCCTCCGATGGCTGGAAAGCGGGAGAAGCCGCTTTTTGATCGGTACACTTCTCGGAATGGCCTATCTGGGCGGAGCAGGATATCCGGAAGTGGTACTGGCGGCGGTCTGGCTTTTTTTCACGATTTTATTCGAATGGATGAGAGGTCTTACATGGAGAGACGGGAACGCCAGAACTGTGGGCAGAAGCAACAGCTCAGATGCGTCAGCTTCTGCTTGCAGTCAACAGCAGGCAGAGGGGCAGTGCAGTTCTCTACATGACAGAAAAGAAATCAGGAAGAGGGCAGGATGGCTGTGCTTTCCACTTCTTCTGGAAATGATCGGCTTTGCGGTCAGTGCGGCAGCGCCGGGGAATAAGCACCGGGGAGGGGAAGATTTTGGATTCTCCGTTTCAAGAGTTGCCCATGCACTGATCGGATGTGTGCAGGAGGGTTTTACGGAAACTCTCCATGAGTTTCTTCGTGTAAGGCCACTGATCCTGTTTCTGATTCTGGTAATTGTTCTCGCATGGAGGTGCATGGATGCAGAGCATGCCGTGTGGAAAGTGCGTCATCCGCTTCTGCTGGCGCTTTCCGGTTTTGCGATGATCTGCCTGATCCGGGCCCCGGTTATTTATGCAGAGGCCGATCCGTCAGGCGGCGTACCGGATTCCTACTGGCTGATTTCGGTGACGATCGTCACGGTATGTCTAATTGGGATGACGGTCTGGCTCCGACGGCAATATGAGAAGAGTGCGTGCCGCAAAACCGAAGGGAAGAGAATAGACAGACACCGAGACAAACCGGTCGAAATTTATGCAGTGGGGCTGGCCTTTCTCCTGTGTCTTTTCATGTACCGGCACATCATCGGTAACACTGTGGACTATACCTGCGTGCAGTTTGCTTCCAGCGGTGCGCTCGCAGACTATCACGAGCAGATGGAGGAGTGGCTGTCGATTCTCGAGGACCCTTCTGTGAAGGATGCCAGGCTCCCTGCCATGAATGACGAGCAGGGGCCTTTTATGCTGATGGTGCCGCTGGAAGATGAAACGGCATGGTCGGGTTCCGTGTATGCGCGGTATTACGGAAAAAATTCCGTGATTTGTGTTCCGAGAACAATGGGATCGGAACCGACTGAGTGATCCCGCTGAGGGAAAAACAGGATGGGAAGCATGATGATGTCAGGTCCTTTTGAGAATGCTGCTATGGAGAAAACAGGCAAAATGATTCGTTTGAAGACTTGGGTGGGCAGCAGCGGTTATCTGAAACTTTATCTGGGCAATTTGATTACGCTGTTTCTGGTCTGGGGCGGCTTTTCCAGATGCCGTCTGGCAAATTCGGATACGCTTTGGGGAGAGATTGATCCGGGAGCTACCCTGATTTCCAGATTAAGCAATTTCCGATGGCTGGGCTATGCGGGGGATTGGATTTCCTACAATGTTCTGCATTTTTACCCTTATGAGCATCGTACATTAAGCGTTCTGCTGTTCTTGATGGTTCTGGCGGCGGCGCTGCTCTTGCTGCAGCTCACTTTTACCGGTGTTCTTGAGGTGCAGAATTGGACTTCAAGGAGAAAATTGGTATTCCTTGCGGCCACGTCCATTTGTTTTCTGAACGTGCTGACATCGGAACTGTTTTATTTTACGGAGAGTCTGCTCATTTTCAAGGCTTCTCTGCTCCTGGCTATGGCCGGCTGCTTCCTGTTCAGCAGGAGACACTATGCAGTCGGCACGGTTCTTTTATTTCTGGCACCCATGTTCTATCAGATGTCCTGTATTTATGCGGCACTGGTTTTATGCGCATTGGCATATCTGGAGAGTGAGGGAAAAGGATTTTGTCAGATCTTCGGAAGAGAGCTCGGATATCTGTGTGCGGCAATGGCAGGCGGCATTCTGAACTACCTGACCGGGCCCTTATTGGATGCAACCATTTCACGGAGAGTCGGATATGAAATTCTGCCGAGCAAGCAGATTCAGAATGAGTCGCTTTCCTGGCTGATGCAGAATGTACTGCGGCAACTGGGGGAGCTGTATGAGAGCTCTCTGGGACTTATGATGCCGTTGTGGCTGCCGTTCCTGTTCTCATTGGTGATGACAGTGATGGCTGTTTGTGGAATATGTCTTGCCGGGGAAAAAGAAGACGTGGGGATCTATTTTCTATATAAAATCGTTTCGTTTCTTCTGATGTGCGGCATGGCTGTGGTGTCATTTCAGGGGGAATTTGTATGCAGAGTAATCGCACCGTTTTATACCATGCAGGCAATGAATGCTCTGGTGACACTGTATTGGATGAACAGGGCAGGGAAGAGAATCCGGCGTTGGGCATGGAAGCCGGTCTGCATTTCTGTTCTTGGCTATCTTGCCCTGCAATGCTTCTTTATTCAGGCCGTGATCTCCAACCGGATGGTTTCGGAGAATCTGGATATTCTGTATGCCAACCAGATCCTGGATATCGTTGAGAAATACGAGAAGCAGACTGGCTGTAAGGTAAAAACGGCTGCCTTTTGTGTGGACAGCAATTACAGCGTCTATTATGATCAGGTCAATTATTGTCACTCTGCGGTTAATTCACGGGTCGCAGGACAGGGAACCTATTCTTTGGTCGAAACGGTGGCATCCTGGCGAGGCATGAGTCTGGGACGCGGAGAAATGGACGAGAAGGTCTGTGAAGAGTATTTTGCGGGAAAGAACTGGGACACCTTTGATCCGGAGGAGCAGGTTGTAATTCTGGACGGGAATTTATATGCGTGTGTCTATTGATCAGTGGAGGAAGAGATTGAAAAAACGGAGAATCGTCGGATGGGGGATATGCGCTGTCCTGGTTATACTGGGGGGGTTACGAATCCTATGGAATATACAGTATGAACCACTGATGGACAATGATGAGACCTGGCACATTGGCAATGCAGTGGAAATGTTCAAGTCTGGAAACTGGCTGATCAATACCTGGAAGTATCAGCCGGATTATTATAATTCTAAACCGCCGCTGAGCCTGTGGATGATTCTGATATCGTTTCATTCCTTCGGAGTGAGTCTGTGGTCCGCCAGAATCCCATCTATGCTCGCCGGGGTTGTCATTTTAATCGGGCTTATGATCTTTCTTGGGAGAGAATATGGAAGAGCTGCTTCTGTATTCTGGGGAATCGCTTTTCTTTTGCTGGACGCGTGCTTCGATTTTCATATGTTTCGCACAGCAAACATGGATTCCCTTTTCAATTTGTTCATTGCAGCTTCCGTCATTGGCCTTTATAAATCCGAGAGAAATTTTCATTGGATCCTTTTATACGGCGCAGGTCTTGGTCTGACCTTTTTGACCAAAGGTCCTTTGGTGATTCTTCCGGTTCTGATCGGAGTGATGGAGTTCCCGAAGCTGCTCCCGAAATGGAAAGGAAGGGATGTCGGAGCGGGAGCTCTGGCACCGGTACTCTGCTGGGCGGTTCTGCGATATCGATACGATGGTTTTGCTTTCTTCCGGGAAATGCTGGTAGGAGAGGTGGGCAGGAAAACCAGCTCTATGTTTACCGGACTTTTCCTGGGAGAAGCGCTTACAGAAAAGGTATTTTTGTTCTTCTATCTGATGCTGTTCTGCCGCTTTGTACAGCTGTCGATTTGTGAAAAATCTCTCCAGGCGGGTATCAGAAGATTAGTCGGTGAAATCGGCGATACCAGCGTATTCTGGTTCTGGCTTTTTGTTCCGATAGCTGTTCATACGGCGGCAGGGACTCCCTATGACTGGTATGGATACCCCTCTCATATAGCAGCTGCGGCATTGGCCGGCATTTTTGGAGGAAGAGTTTTTGAAAATGTATGGAAGCAGCGGGAAGCTTCCGGCACAATTCAGAGGGCGGTTGTACAGGTTGGAACAATTGCTCTGTTGATCGTGTGCAGCTGCTACACGATTCATAAGGTGCGTTCTTATCCTTCTTCCATGGATGAAACGGGAGGTAATCCGGATACCGGCTTTCGCAATGACGTAATGGCAGTTTCTGAAGAATATGGGAATGCGTATCAGGGAAAAACTGCTTTTATACAAAGTCACCTCATGTCGGATCCGACTCAGGAAACGACTTCATGGCGCGATGAGCAGCGTGTATATTCAGAGATATACTGCGACTGGAACTGCGTGGATGAGGGCGGAATCCAGGCGTTTTTGGAAACACCGGATTGTGTATTGGTCTTGAACAAGGATCTGTGGGATCAATATGCGGGCATTCTCTCGGGATATGTGATCTTAACAGATAATCAGACATTGATTTTCAGTAAAGAGCATTACTGAAAAAAATAAGTGAATGGAGTAGAAATGAGAATGACGAGAAATCGGACAGAGGAAATTGGAAGTTATCGAAAGCGTGTGCAAAAGCCGTTTTTGTACCTGTATCTGGCAAGTATAATTCTGTATTCTCCGCTGATTATTCTTCGTCTTACCAATAACATGGATGGCATGTGGGATCAGGATGACCATGTTACGGGAGTGGCAGAGCTTCGCATGGGACGGTGGTTCTGGCCGATACTGGACAAGCTGCGTCTGAATGTGTCGCTGGATCCGCTTCCGGCGGTGGTATCGCTGGCAATTTTCACCTGTGGTGTTCTATTTCTTTTTTCGCTGATGCGGATCCGGATGGAGACGAAAAGAGAGAAGATTTCTGCATGGGTAATTGGCATGCTGATTCTAGCTTCGCCGACGGTTTTATGCCAGCTTTCTTACAGTCATATGTCTATCAATGATTCGGCCTCGTTCCTTTTGGCTATTTTGGCGGTCTGGCTACTTCGGGAGGACGAGGGAGGATGGAAGAGAATTCTCTGTTCCGGGCTTGTGACCGCGATGATGATGGGAGGATATCAGGCTTCTCTTGGCATTACCTGCGTGACAGCACTTTTTGTGTTTATCGGGATGCTGCGGCGAAAGGAGAAGGTAAGGCGTGCGCTTGATTTTGCGGGGCGGATGCTGCTGGCCATTCTTCTTGGCGCTGCTTTGTACGAAGTCTTTCTCCATCTGGGGCTTGCGGTAACCGGGCAGACTCTTTCTGATTACAATGGTGCAGATGCCATTACGTTTACGGGGGTATTGGGAAATCTCCCCGCAAGTCTTCGGCATACATACACTGCATTCTGGTTTTATTTCGGTGGGGAAGGCTATCATTTCAATCTTCTGCAGTCACACGGGTGGTTCCGTCTTCTGTATATGGTTCCCTTCGGAATTGTTGTTTTCTGCATCTGGAAGATTGTCAGGAAATCTGGCAGGGAGGAAGAGGAAACCTGCGAGGATACAAAGGCAGGAGAAGGGAAAAGAGAGCGGTTTCTTCGCACTGTGCTGATGCTTGCGGCATTTCTTCTGGTCCCGGTGTTTGCCAACAGTTTTTTTCTTCTGGCGGTATCGGCAGAGACGATGATGCAGATGACCATGGGAATGGCACTTGTTCTGCCGCTTCTTTTCTGTCTGTTGGCGGAGAGCGGCGGACTTTGCAAACAGGCAGAAGAAGAGAAAAAACACCTGAAAACCGGGAGAAGGGGAGTTTCTGCTGTCGCGGGAATTGTGTTTTTCCTGCTATTGTACGGAGAAGCCGGGCAGAGCGTGGTGGACCAGTACGCAATGTATGTGGGAAGACAGGCAACATCAACGATTGCAAAACAGGTGATGAATCAGTGGGCTGTGGCGGGAACGGACTATACAGAAAATGTGGTTCTTGTCTACGGAGCACCGAAGCAGTCACCGTTGTTCTCGGTATCGGATTTGTTTTACCGTGCGAACTCGTATGCTCAGTACGGAACCTGGGCTTCCACGCCGGAGGGAAACCGGCTTTGCTGGTTCCATTTCTTTGAGCAGCAGTTCCGCGTGAATGTGAATTATGCGGAGGGTGATACCCTGGAGACCATTTACAATTCACCGGAGGTTGCGGCAATGCCGGTCTATCCGGCACCCGGCTCCACGGCCAATGTGTGGGGCGTGACCGTGGTGAAAATTTCGGAGTAAGCAGTGGGATGCTTTTTAAATGAGAGTAAGCTGAGAATGAAGAGTAAGCCGAAGTAAGGAAAAGCGTTTGAGGCAGTCGTGAGGGGGAGCTGAATGGAGCAGGCGAAGAGAAGTTCAAATTTTGAGTTGCTGCGGATTGTGGCAATGCTGATGATTATTGTATTTCATATGGTACAGCATGTTGTTTACCGTCAGATGACGAACTGGACCTATATGGCTTACTACAATAACGGCCTGTTCAACAATCCGGTCTTATATAAACAGTTGTACATCCCTGCAGTGATGACACCGCTCGGCCTCGTTGGAAACGGTCTGTTTATCATGATTTCCGGATATTTTACTGCCTCGAAGACGAACGTAAATGCTGCCAGGGCAGGAAAGAAGCTGCTGGAGCAGCTGGCATTCGTGTCACTTCTTCTGGTGATCGGTTCTGCAATCCTTTTCAAATGGATGAACAATGAGCTGTTAGAGCTGATACCGGTTACGATCTTCCAGACAGACTGGTGGTTTGTCGGGTATTATTTCTGTGTATTGCTGATTGCGGGAGTTTTTCTGAACCAGAAGATTGTCGGCCTGGATCAGAAGAAATACACTGCATTTCTGGTGATTTTACTGGCTGTGGTGCAGTTCGGATGGTCTGGAGAACTGGCGGATAATCTTGCTTCGGGAATGCGCATATTAGTGAACGGTATTTTTCTGTATTATCTGGGGGGATACATCCATCGGTATAATCCGTTTCAGAGGGTGCGGAGCTATGTCCCGGTCCTTTTGATTGCGGCCTCCTATTTCCTTGTGCTGCTGAATTATCACAATATAACTCTTTCTAACATTGAGCAGTATCTTCAGCAGGGTTCTGCGGATACCTTTCTTCAGACTGCTGTGTATTATGATAATTTCAATATCGTGGTAACGCTCCATGTCGTTGCCTTGTTTGAAATTTTCCGACGGATCCGGATTCCGCACAGCAGATTGATCAATTTCATTGGTGCAGCGACCTTTATGATCTATCCGCTGCATGAGAATGCACTGGTTCACAGTCTCTGGAATATGCAGGACTGGATTACGGTGCTTTACAATGATCCTGTTTCATTTCTTGGACGGTTCCTGCTTGTGGCGGCCGTAACCTTTGTCCTTGGAATTCTGATCTACTGTGGATATCTGGGACTGAAATGGATGCTGCACCGGTTCCGGTGGATTTTTTTGAAGGAATCTGGGACGAAGCTGAGCGAATAGGAAATGCCCGGTCAGATCATCCTGTGAAATGCCGGAGGGAAGCCTCTCCTTTTCTGACCACAAGTTTACAAAAGATGACCTGTCCGCAGGAATTTCCCTGTTCAAATTGACGGAGACAGAGACTATAATGGAAGCCGTGAGGGTCTGGAATCTGATGTCCGGGCTTTCACGGCTTTTTATACTCTATCCTATGAGGAGGTATCATACATGATCTTTCAGAAGAAACATCTGACTAGTATTGATGCCGGGCACTACAAGCACACCTGCGATTCCGCAACAGAGGTGATGCCGCTTCCGTCTGTCGTGAAGCTTTCGATGTCGGAGAATATCGGCGCACCCTGCAAGCCTCTCGTGAAGAAGGGGGACTATGTGAAGGTCGGTCAGCTGATCGGCGATACGGACGCGTTCTTAAGTGTTCCCGTGCATGCCTCGGTTTCCGGTACGGTGACGGGAATTGAGACAGTCCGCAATGCCATGGGAGGCCAGGACACACTGGTCTGCATTGAGCCGGACGGCAGGCAGGAGATGGCCGAGGATCTGAAGGCACCGGTCATCGAGGATCAGCCCGCATTCATCAAGGCAATGCGTGCCTCGGGGTTGGTCGGCCTCGGCGGTGCGTCCTTCCCTTCCTGGGTGAAATTTAACCCGAAGAATCTGATCGACATTGATACATTGATTGTCAACGGCGCGGAGTGCGAGCCCTTCATCACGTCGGACCACCGGACGATGCTGGAGGATGCGCAGAATGTCATTGACGGAGCGCTTGCGCTGAAGAAATGGCTGGTCGCGGAGGAGGTTTACATCGCGATCGAGGTCAACAAGCAGAACGCGATTGACAAGTTCAACCAGATGATCAAGGAGCAGCATCTGGAAGGCTTCCATGTCTTTCCTCTGCAGTCCCGTTACCCGAAGGGCGCGGAGCGTGTCCTGATCTATGAGGTGACCGGTAAGCAGTGCGACGCGGGCGTTCTTCCGGCATCGCTTGGTGTCATCGTGTCCAACATCACCTCGACCGCCTTTGTCGGCCAGTATTTGAAGGATGGCATTCCGCTGGTGAAGAAGCGTCTCACCGTGGACGGCGACGCGATTGCGCAGCCGAAGAACGTGATGGTTCCCAACGGTGCACTGGTTCACGATATCGTGGAATTCTGCGGCGGCTACAAGAAGGAACCGAAGAAGATCCTTCTCGGCGGACCGATGATGGGACGAGCGGTTTTCTCAGATGCGGTTCCTGTTGTCAAGGCGAACAACGCGATCCTTGCTTTCTCGGAGGACCTTGCAGCCATTCCGGAGGAGACGGCCTGTATCAACTGCGGACGCTGTCATACGGCCTGTCCATTCAACCTTCTGCCGACCCGCTTTGCCGACGCGTATCTGCATAAGGATGTGAAGACC
>CALEFO010000207.1 GCA_937877165.1 uncultured Lachnospiraceae bacterium
ATTTCAAGGATTTCCGGCATTTTTGTTTACTTAAACTGTCAAAGATGGGATTATAGCCCATCTGTCCTAAAAAAGAAAATTACTGTCTCTTCCCGACAGCGTTCCTGTCTATAAATTTTTCTCTTTACATATACCCTATGGTGGTATATATTTTGTGGCTGTAATACCCATATAGGGTATCTTATCTTATACTTTCCGTCGTATGCTCACCAATCTGTATGGCGCAGCAGTCCTTTGCAAAAGAAAAATCTGAAAAATGCAGTCATTCGACCTGCAAAAAGGAGAATCATGAGCGAAGAAGAAAAGAAAAATTTCCAAAAATTATATGAGCAGCAGATCGCGGACAGCGAGAACAGAACGCTGGAAGAGGGATGCCCCTGCTGCCACAAAAAGAGCCGTTCCGAATCCGAAGAAAAGGATCTGATCACCCGCCTGAATCGGATTGAGGGCCAGATCCGCGGCATCCGGAAAATGGTGGAAAACGATGCCTACTGCGTGGATATTCTCACACAGGTTTCCGCAGCATCCTGCGCACTCAACAGCTTCACAAAGGTTCTTCTGTCCAATCACATCAAGACCTGCGTCACAGAAGATATTCGGGCAGGAAAAGAGGAGAAAGTGGACGAGCTGGTGAAGGTTCTGCAGAAGCTTATGAAATAGCGGAACGATTCTTTTTGTCGTAATACGCCAACAGACGATTCATTCACTTTCGAATCTCATACGCTGAATCATCACAAATCTAAAAGAAGGGAGATTTGCACAATGAAACAATATACTGTGACCGGCATGAGCTGTGCTGCCTGCCAGTCCCGCGTGGAAAAGGCAGTCAGCAAGGTGCCCGGCGTCACTTCCTGTTCGGTCAGCCTTCTCACCAATTCCATGGGCGTAGAAGGAACTGCGTCCGACGAAGCCATCATCAAGGCAGTAGAGGATGCCGGATACGGGGCCTCTTTCAAGGGAGGCCCGGACGCTGGCAGAAAAGGAGCCGAAGGCTACACAGAAAGAATCGCCGCCGAAAAAGAAGCACTTTCCGACCACACCACACCGGTTCTGAAAAGACGCCTGATCTGGTCCGTCGTTTTCCTGCTGATCCTCATGTATTTCTCCATGGGAGTCCATATGTGGGGCTGGCCGGTTCCTGCCTTTATGAAGAACAATCATGTCGCCATGGGACTGATGCAGCTTCTTCTATCCGGAATCATCATGATCATCAATCAGAAATTCTTCATTTCCGGTTTCAAGAGCCTGTTTCGCGGTTCTCCGAATATGGATTCCACCATTGCACTTGGCTCCGGGGCAGCTTTTGCCTACTCCACCGTTATGCTGTTCGCCATGACGAGTGCACAGGTTTCGGGCGGTTCCGAGGCGGCCATGCCTTACATGAATGAATTTTATTTTGAATCCGCAGGCATGATCCTGACTCTCATCACGGTCGGCAAAATGCTGGAATCCATTTCCAAGGGAAGAACCACGGATGCGCTCAAATCCCTCATGGCGCTCGCTCCCCAAACGGCGACGCTGATCCACGATGGGAAAGAAGTGTCCGTTTCCGTCGATGAAGTGAAGACGGGTGATATTTTTGTCGTCCGGCCGGGAGAGAATATTCCAACCGACGGAGTCGTTCTCGAAGGAACCAGTGCTGTCAACGAGTCCGCCCTGACCGGGGAATCCATTCCCGTTGATAAGGAGCCCGGCTCCTCGGTCAGCTCTGCCACTACAAACCAGAGCGGTTTTCTGAAATGCCGCGCCACCAGAGTGGGAGAGGATACGACGCTCTCCCAGATTATTTCAATGGTCAGCGACGCGGCGGCAACAAAGGCTCCTGTTGCAAAGCTTGCCGATAAAATTTCCTCGATATTTGTTCCTTCCGTAATTGCACTTTCCGTCGTCACCATCGCGGTCTGGCTGATTCTCGGAAAGGAGATCGGATTTGCCCTTGCGCACGGCATCTGTGTTCTGGTCGTTTCCTGCCCCTGCGCACTTGGACTTGCCACACCGGTTGCCATTATGGTCGGCAACGGTCTCGGAGCGAAAAACGGCATTCTGTTCAAAACAGCCGAGGCACTGCAGGAAACCGGAAATATCCAGATTGTTGCCCTGGATAAAACAGGAACAATTACAAACGGAACTCCCGTCGTAACAGATCTTCTTCCGACAGAAGGAACGGACCGGAACGAACTGATCTGCAAGGCCGCCGCTCTCGAGTCCCGGTCTGAGCACCCCCTTGCAAAGGCCATTGTCGCCTATGCGGAAGAAAATGGTTATGCTCCCTCGTCCTGTCCCGTCACTTTACAGGATGGTACGGTTTCCGAAAGTTCTGCTTCCTGTGATCTTACAGATTTCCGCGTGCTTCCCGGAAACGGACTTACCGGTACGCTGAACGGAAAATTTCTCGTCGGCGGAAATGCCGGTTTTATTGGAACGAAGGCTAAGATCTCCTCTGACATGAAAAATGCCGCAGAGCGTCTCGCCGGAACCGGCAAAACACCAATGTATTTTGCAGAGGATGGCAGACTTCTCGGAATCATCGCAGTTGCCGATACCATCAAGGAGGATTCTGCAAGAGCCATCCGCGAACTGAAAAACATGGGGATTCATGTCGTCATGGTAACAGGAGACAACCAGCAGACGGCGGAGGCAATTGGAAAGCAGGCCGGTGTGGATGAAGTTGCCGCACAGGTTCTTCCGAATGGAAAAGAAGAGATTGTTCGAAAGCTTCAGCGCTACGGAAAGGTTGCCATGGTAGGAGACGGCATTAATGATGCACCGGCTCTTACAAGAGCCAATATCGGCATTGCCATCGGAGCCGGGACAGACGTTGCCATTGACGCGGCAGATGTCGTCCTGATGAAATCAAGGCTCACAGATGTCTCCGCATCAGTTCGCCTTTCCCGGACCACCTACCGCAATATTATTGAGAACCTGTTCTGGGCACTGTTTTACAATGTGCTCTTGATTCCTCTTGCCGCAGGGCTGTATGCTCATTGGGGACTCAATATGAATCCCATGTGGGGTGCTGCCGCGATGAGCTGCTCCAGCCTGTTCGTTTGCCTGAACGCGCTCCGTCTGAATCTTTTCCGCATGCACGATTCCGGAAAAGATCACAGAAGCCGCAGAGCGTTTTCCGAAATTTCTCTTCTGGAAAATGCTCAAAAGTCTGCCGAAGAAAAGAATTGGAAACAGGTGCCGGCAGAAGAGCAAACGCAGAAAGCTGCGGCAGAAGAAACACAGGGAAAAGAAATTCAAGCTGCAAAGGGTTCCGCTGAAGACGAGCCCGGAAAGGACATTACAATGAAAAAGACAATGAAGATTGAAGGAATGATGTGCTGCCACTGCGAGATGACCGTAAAGAACGCTCTGGAGGCTCTGGACGGTGTAATCTCCGCCGAGGTTTCACACGAAAAGGGAACCGCTGTTGTAGAGCTCTCAAAGGACGTTGACAATGACCTTCTGAAGACAGCCGTTGAAGCTAAGGATTACAAGGTAACCGGAATCGAATAACGGTGCGTTGTTTTCCGTCCGCGCTTTTATGTGTTACACTAAATAATAATTGCAGACAAATCAACTACCCTGCGGCAGTCATCCTCTTCTCAGGCATGAGCATGCGGCATATCTGCTGCAGGAATAAGGAATCATCACGGAGGTCATCAATATGGCAGAAGTTAATGAACAGGAACAGCAGAGCAAAGAGCCCATCCGTTCCGATATGATTGTAAGAGATGTCATTCTGGCACACCCGGATGCAGCAGAAGTTCTGATGCGCGTCGGCATGGGCTGCATCAGCTGCCCGGCAGCTCTCATGGAGAGCCTCGGCGATGCCTGCATGGTACACGGTCTGGACGGAGAAGAGGTTGTGAA
>CALEFO010000208.1 GCA_937877165.1 uncultured Lachnospiraceae bacterium
CGCTGTCGGATGGCTTTGCATAGTGGGAGAAGGGGCTTTCCAAGACCTTCGTCGGCTTTCTGAACTACAGCAATGCATTGAAGAAGACGAACTTTTTCAATTGCTTCGGCTACTCAGTGTTCATCACTGTGGTGTCGGTGCTTTTGATCGTTGTGTGCTGCTCCATGTGCGCCTGGTACATCACCCGTGTGCATACGGCGGGAACGAAGCTGATCTATCTTCTGTGCATGTTTTCTATGATTGTGCCGTTCCAGATGGTCATGTTCACGCTGTCGAAGTTCGCGAATATCCTGCATCTGGCAACACCTGTTGGAATTTGTGTTGTCTATCTGGGATTTGGCGCGGGGCTTGCGGTCTTCATGTTCACCGGCTTTGTCAAGAGTATCCCGCTGGAAATTGAGGAAGCAGCCATGATTGACGGCTGCACGCCGCCGCAGACCTTCTTTGGCGTCATCATTCCGATTATGAAGCCCACGTTGATCACGATTGCAATTTTGGACGCGATGTGGATCTGGAACGATTACCTTCTGCCGAGTCTTGTTCTGAATGTCAATAAGTATAAGACGATTCCGATTGCCGTGCAGTATCTGAAGCAGTCGCACGGACAGATTGACTGGGGCGCCATGATGGCGGTTCTTGTGATGGCGATTGTTCCGATCGTTGCCTTTTATATCGCAGCGCAGAAGTATATTATTGAGGGTGTCATGGCCGGTGCCGTCAAGGGTTAAAGGAAAAAATGTCGGCCCGCAGCCGCGGAATGTGGCATAACAGAGGCGGGCCGGGGAGATACTATGGAAAGAAAATGCGGAGTTCTGCTTCCTGTGACCTCGCTTCCGTCAAAATACGGAATCGGAAGCTTTTCCAAAGAGGCCTATGAATTTGTTGATTTCCTTGCGGCAGCAGGGCAGTCCTACTGGCAGATTCTGCCGCTGGGGCAGACGGGATACGGAGATTCGCCGTATCAGTCCTTCTCGACATTCGCGGGGAATCCTTATTTTATCGATATTGAGAAGCTGATCCGTGCAGGATACCTCACGGAAAAAGAGACGGAGAGCATCTCGTTTGGAGAGAATCCGGAGAAGGTGGACTATGAGAGAATTTATCTCGGACGTTTTCCTCTTCTGAAGAGGGCCTATGAGAACAGCCCGTTTGCCCTGAAGCTGAGGAACAACTGGGCGGATTCCTGTTATGACGGAAAGCGGAAGGATTTTGATGCCTTCGTGGAGGAGAACAAGGAGTGGCTTCTGGACTACGCACTGTATTCTGCCGTGAAAAAGGAAAATGGCGGCCGCAGCTACATTGAGTGGCCGGAGGACATCCGGCTGCGCAAACCCGAAGCCATGAGGACGGCACAGGAGGAGCTTGCGGACGAGATCCGCTTCTACGAGTTTCAGCAGTATCTGTTCGCCGGGCAGTGGGGAGAGCTCAAGGCCTACGCCAATGCGAAGGGCATTCAGATCATCGGTGATATTCCGATCTATGTGGCCTTTGATTCGGCGGATACCTGGAGCCATCCGGAGCTCTTTGAGTTTGATGAAAAGGGCTATCCGACCGTGGTGGCGGGCTGCCCTCCGGACGGATTCTCTGCGACCGGTCAGCTCTGGGGGAACCCTATTTACCGCTGGGATTATCACAAAAAGACCGGATATCAGTGGTGGATTTCCCGCATTGCGAACTGCTTTAAGATGTATGACATTGTCCGGATTGACCATTTCCGGGGGTTTGATGAGTATTATGCAATTCCGTACGGCGATCCGACGGCAGAGTTCGGCAGATGGATGCCGGGACCCGGGATGGATCTGTTCGATGCGATCCGGAAGACGCTCGGAAGGCGGCAGATCATCGCGGAGGATCTCGGTTTTATTACGCCCTCGGTGCGAAAGCTCGTGCGCAAGACCGGATATCCGAATATGAAGGTGCTGCAGTTTGCGTTCGATGCAAGAGAGCCCGGCACCAACGACTATCTGCCGCACAACTACGGGACAAACTGTGTGGTTTACACGGGAACCCATGACAACCAGACGATGCGCGGCTGGTATCGTTCGGTTGCAAGGCGCGACCGCCTGTACGCCAAGGAGTATATCGGCGTGCGTTCGGAGAAGACGGCGGCCTGGTCCTTTATCCGGGCTGCGTTCATGTCGGTGGCAGATACCTGCATCATTCCGATGCAGGATTACCTGAATCTCGGCGATGAGGCCAGAATTAATCAGCCGTCGACGCTTGGCGGAAACTGGCAGTGGCGAATGCTGCCGGGGGTCTGCACCAGGGAGCTGGCAGAGCGGATGAAACGCCTTGCGGTTCTGTATGGAAGAGACTGATTTCAGCCTGCGGGAGTGGCATCCGCAAGGGACTTTACAGTTAATTTAAGAATAAGGTATACTCTGTATCGGACAGACGGCTGCAGCAGGCGGCCAGAAGAAATGATACAGGACAGATCATGGCAGACATTACCATTAAGGACATTGCGCGCCAGTGCGGCGTCGGTGTCAGCACGGTTTCGC
>CALEFO010000209.1 GCA_937877165.1 uncultured Lachnospiraceae bacterium
TCCAGATTTCCGGTACAAGAACTCCTTCAAGATCAAGACATACAATATTCATCTGTGTGCTCCTTCTGCCTCCCGGGAGGCTTTTTCTATTCTGAACAAAAGCTCTTTCAGCTTATCATGTTTGCCGAATCATGTGAACCAAGGGACTTTTCACTCTGGAAAATTTCCATCAAAGCATTCCAGAAGAAGGCCAACCACATGCTCATAGCTTGCCTTTCCGCTGGAAACTCCGTTAACCTTCAGCGTTGTATCCAGATACGTATCTGCGGCAGCCTTCACCGTTTCGGTGGAAAGAACAGCGTTCTTTTCCACCCTTTCCCAGGTCTTTTCCGAGAGAAATTCATTGTCGGTCCGGACGGTTTCCGAAATGGCCGGATGTGCTCGGTAAATCTGCCGGTCCACGTTCCGGTAGAAGGCGTTGTCCACATAATTCAGTACTCCAAGCCACCCACTGTACTGAAAGACTTCATCCTCCGAATGAATGCAGGCAAGAAAGCCGATAAGATTTGCCTCATCCTCATAGATGTACCCGTGCGTGTGCGCAAGCTCGTGGCACATGGTAAATGGCTTGTTCATCACCTTCATCACCGTATTATAATTGGCTTCCATCGAGAACGGGAAATAATATCCCTGCATGTACTGCTGTGATATAAACTCCGAGGCAAACATGCCTTTCGGCGTGGTGCTCCAGCCGCGCAGTCTCTCGAAAATGAGTTTCTCCGACAAGCCGGATTCTTCCGCTTCTCTGGCGATGGCCCTTCTTGCCTCCTGCTTCATTGCAGCATCCCCGCCTTCGTAGAAGACCTCTCCATCTTCTCCCCGCGGCATCTGCAGCGCCAGCGTGTTGCATTTGTCTGCCACATAGTCCCGGAGTTTTGCCAGCTCCTCCACCGAATACGACTTCCCGTATCCCGGAAGAGACTCCTCCAGGGGCGTTACATGATACAGGATGACACAGTTCAGCGTCATGACAAGAAAAACGGCGTTAACAACCCATGCCGTCGCGTGGAGGAAGCGGACAGACCAAAGGTGCCGCAACGCCCGCCCGGGCTTTTCCTCTGCCTTTTCACCATGACGCCGGATCCTGCCTGCCGCCAGAAGAACAAGGACACCGGCAAGAACCAGCAGCCACAAAGCCGCCGCGATCAGCAGACACTCACCAAGCGAAAATGGAAGAACCGCGGTCAAACGGGAGAGCGGAGCCGTTACATACGGAAAAATCCGGTCCGCATAAAAATCCGAAAAAGAGCGGCTCTTCCAGGACAGCAGATTCAACCCCGCTGACAACAGAAACAGAATCCAGAACAAAGGCATTCTTTTGGCCCCTACGCCATACCGCTTCGGCCTCATACCACGCTTTCTCCCGCCTTGTTTCCGGACACACACTCCTCAGTCACCTTCTCCGTGCTCCACTCCTGCTTCATCTTTTCCATATTTTCATCACTGTGCTCAATCTGCCGGGAGAAGCGATGTGCCAGCTGGATCATGGTTCCGACACCGAAGGACCCTGTTTGTCTCTCTTCATTGACGCACATCAGCAGCATCAGGCGAAGGCTTCTCTTCCACAACCGCTTCTCGGCATCCAGGTTTCCCTCATAATAGGAATCCAACGTATAGCGAAAGACCAGATAGACGGCAAACCGGGTAAAGAGTTTCTCCAGAAGATCCCCATAACACTTTCGGAATTCCGGCTCACTCTCCCGAATTTTGTCATAATTTTCCCCGATTTCCCTGAGAATCCGCCCGCTCCTGGCATCCAGAATTTCCAGCTCCGGAAGAATTTTCAGAAGCATCCCGTCCTCTTCTTCCCCCGGAAGAATGCAGATGCACGGCTCTTTCTTTCTGTCTTCGTTCTGAAGAGAGGCTACCATGGCATCGCGCAGCTTCAGAAGCTTTTCCAGCTTCTCCTGCTCTTCGCCGGAGAGTGTCTCCCAGGGCTCTTCCTCATCCTCCGATTTCTCATATCGGACAGGTCCCGCCCCCGTGAATAAGAGCCGTCCCACCTCCATGCAGGAGAGAGACAGATCGACCTGCTCATAGTGCCCGATTCCCATATAATAGCGGGGATATTCCTGACAGACCTGACACATCCCTTCCTCCCCCAGACGGCAGCAAAGCTCACAGAGCTTCTCCTTGGTCAAAAACGGACAGAACCCGTCTTCTTTCATCGGAATATATTTCAGTTCTCCCTCTTCCCGAAGGCAGTGTCCCAGCTTCGCTCCCAGCTCTCCCTCCTGAACTTTGTAGTAATAGAAGGTGTCATCATCCACATCGACTTCCCAGTCTCTGCAGCAGGTATCGGGACAGTCCCCCGCCAGACAATGAAATTTGTTATAATAATCCGGATATTCAATCTGCATCATAGGCTCCTTTTGGGCTTGGTCTTTTGATGATTACAGCCGTCCGCTGTCCTGCAGGCATTCGCCTGACAGTATTTTGTACGAAATAAAACGATCGTAAATAGAATTACATAAAGGAATTCTACCACATGAATGTAACCATCCTTTGTATCGGGCATATGAAAGACAAGTCGCTGGATCTTCTTCAGAAGGAATACATAAAGCGCCTGTCCGCTTTCTGCAGGGCAGAGGTCATTGAAGTGAAGGATGAGGCCAATACCCATGCGGACCGCCCCGCCGAGGCGCAGCAGATCAAGGATAAGGAAGCTGCGCATGCCCTGGAGAAGATTCGTCCTTCGGATTTCTGCATTCTCCTCGATCTCCACGGAAAGGAATGGAGCTCCGAGGAATTTGCTGTTCAGCTCGCCGGGTGGCAGCGCCGCTCCTCGAATCTCATCTTTGTCATCGCAGGATCGCTCGGCCCCGGAGAGGCACTTCTCGCAAGGGCCAACCAGCGCTGGAAGCTCTCGGACCTCACCTTCACCCATCTGATGACAAGAGTTCTGGTTCTCGAACAGATTTACCGTGGCTTCATGATTGATGCCGGAAGGGCCTACCATAAATAAAGGAATTTTTTCTATGACAAAGAACTTCGACAGAAATGATTTTGCAAAAACAGATTCCGCAGTAAGAAGATACACTGCCTCCGACATGGCAAAGGTCTACTGCGAAAAGTGCAACGGCTGCGGTGACTGCTGTCACGGCATGACAACCACCATTCATCTGGATCCCTGGGATGTCTGCAGGCTTTCTGAAGGTCTTGGAAAAAATTTCGAAGAGCTCCGCAGGTCCGGCATTCTTGACCTGCATGCGGAGGAGGGTATGATCCTGCCGCACCTTCGCATGCAGGAAGGGGACAATGGTGCCTGTCCCCTTCTTTCTTCCGACGGACGCTGCTCCATTCATCCGTTCCGCCCGGGTCTGTGCCGACTGTTTCCGCTCGGACGGGACTATGACGCAGACACGAAAACCTTCCGCTACTTCATCGTGGACAACGGCTGTGACATGCCCGGCAAAATGAAAATCAAAATCAGCAAATGGCTCGGCATACCGGATCTTGCCGAATATGAAAAGTATATCTCCGAGTGGCATTATTTCTGCCGGGACGTGAAAGATTTCCTTAAAACCTGCGAGGATACCGCCTTTGCCGAACAGCTGAATCTGTTTCTCCTGAAGGTCTTCTACGTAACTCCCTATGTCATCCCGGAAGACGGCTCGCAGGATTTCTATTCTCTGTTCCGCATGCGGCTTGCGCAGGCAAGAACAGTGCTTTAAGCCTCCTCCAGCGCGATCTTTTTATACTTCTCAAAGGCAGATGGAATCGAATACGTTTCCATCAACTCTTTCCGGGTCACAAGGAAAATCCCGCTCCTGCGAAGTTTTTCTCGTTCCTTCTCTGAAAAAGGAGGAACCTGCACTTCATACCCGGTCATATGCCACTCAATATGAGAGAAAATATGCTTGGCCGTGGGGAGTTTCCTCAGAATTTCCGTCTCTATCCGTGATTTCGGTCCGGGGCTGAACTCCGCCAATTCCCCGGGACATCCGGAGTCCTCCTTCCACAGCCCCATCTTTGCAAGAACTCCTTCGGCCTCTTCTTCCTTCAGCCATCCAGGCACGTTGGGAAATTCCCAAAGTCCCGCAAGGAGTCCGTCCTCTCCTCTTCTTCGCACCGCCAGAAAATCTCCCGAACGAATAAGAAATACCGTGAGCTTTTCCTTTTTCCGCTCTTTCTTCGGAGGGACTTCCGGATACGCAGTCTCTCTTCCATCTCTGTGCGCAAGACAGCGCTCCTTCCAGGGGCAGAGAAGGCACAGTGGCTCTCCGTTCGGAAGACAGATTCCCGCCCCCAGGTCCATCAGCGCCTGATTGAAATCTCCCGGACGCTTTGCCTTCGAAATGCCCACGCCGTAATACGCAAGTGCCGCTTTTCTTGCCGCCGGTGCCTTGATGTCCTCCCCGTATTCCATCATCCTTGCAAAAACACGAAGAAGGTTCCCATCCACGGACACCACCGGTTTCTGAAACGCGATGGATGCAATGGCTGCCGCGGAATACGGCCCGATTCCCGGAAGTTTCTCCAGCTTCTCCGGAGAATCCGGCATTTTGCCTCCGTATTCCTCCATAATCATGACCGCCGCCTTGTGAAGATTTCTCACCCTGGAATAATAGCCAAGTCCCTCCCAAAGCTTCAGATATACCTCCTCCGACGCCGCCGCGAGGGAGGCAATATCCGGGAGATTCTCGAGAAACCGCAGATAATAGGCCTTTCCCGCCTCTACCCGCGTCTGCTGCAGCATAATCTCCGAAAGCCAGACATGATATGGGGTTGGATCCTCCCTCCAGGGAAGGATCCGCCGGTTTTCGGCATACCAGGTCAGAAGCTCATCGGTCTGCTTTTTTTCCTCTGCCGCGGTCTCCCGCTCTTTTTTTGTTTCCTGCATCGCCTGTTCTCTTTCCGTCCCAGTGCTTTTCCTGAAGCCGCAAAGGCAAGCCGCCGAACACCGTTGCTTCACAGGATGCTCTCCATCTCTCATTCGTCCGCGTAAAGAAAGCGCTCCTCCTGCTCCAGCTTCGGAATCATCTCCGCCTCATATCGCTCCGTCAGCCTTCTCGTTCCAGCAAAAACATCCGCAAGATTTTCCCTCGTCACCTCATTGCGGCCGGCTGCCATTGCCTCGCAGATCTCCGCGTTGACTCCGGGATCAAAATGCACCGTATCCATATAACGGTTTAAATCCGTTACAATCTCTTCTTCATTCTGAAAGTCAAAAAAACGCACGTTCCCATAGGAAAGCAGCCTTTCCGCTGCCTGCATTTCATCATACAGGTAGACCTCCTTCAGCCCGTTCCTCGACGCATCGTCCCACCAGATCATGGAATACGGCGGAAGGAAAAAGAAGAATTCCGTATCCGGATGAGCCTCGATGACCTGTGACAAAAGCTCCAGATTGGCTTCCAGCTCCTCCTTTTTGGCATCCGGTGAAAGCGGCGCTTCCTCTGTCTTCTTCCGGTAATAATGCTCCAGCACGCCGTTTTCCGAGAAATCCTTCCCTTCTGCCCAGTTATAGGATAACCCCTCGTTATAGTCCGCCGAAAAGGACTGCGCCAGCATATACGGGATTTTCTCCAAAAGGACCGTCTTGTTCAAAAGGTACTTCACATCATTGAATGGATTCCGGTCATACAGATACATGGGACATCCGGAAGCCTCGAAGGTCGTGCGCGCCTCCTGCGTCAAGGAAGAGGGATCCAGATTGAAAAATACCTTCTGCACCTGCTGACCCTTCTGCTGCCTGGAATCAAAGGCAAGATTCAGATACCAGACAAGATCCGCGATCCCGCCGTAGCTCCGGACTGCCTTGATGGTCGTTCCTCCGAAGGCCTCATCGTACCAGTGATTGTCGTTGTTCTCAACGACGGACGAGCCCACCAGCACATTGTCGTAATCAAAATTCCGAAGACTTCCCGGCACCTGGTATTCCTTCTCATTCAGAACCGCCTTCAGGCCAAACCACGGCTTATGGTAATGATAGAACGGGTCCAGCAGATATACCGCAAGCATGCAGACAGCGGCAAGCCCTGCTGCCGCCGCGGACATCCCCTTCAGGAACTGTCCTGCCACGGAATGCTGTTTTTCTTTTTTATTCTGTTTGATGTTTTTCGAGCCTCTTGTCATTGTTTCCTGCCGCGGCATTTTTAATTTTTGCCGTCTATCCCTGCCTTGTTCTGCTCAAAACCTGAAATTCAGAACTTAAAATACAGATACGTCGATACACCTGACATCGAACACAGGCACCAGACCAGAAGGAGCCCCGCAAGCACCGCATTTTTCCGGCTAAACCGCATGGTTTCGGCAAGCTTTACCGCCGTTCTCCTGCTGCACAGGAACACTGCCACTGCAAGTACCAGAAGGAGTTCCGCAAGAAGCAGCGGATTCTTTGCCGCCGGTGCCGCTGCTCCCACCAGCTTGTTAAGAAGCCAGAATTCCGAAATATCCGTCTGTCCGGCCATCCGGTACAGCCAGCCCGGCCACATCGGCCGGAAAAGATTCTTCAGGATGGCAAGACTATATGCAGGCTCCGGAGCCCCGAAGAACACAAGCGTTCCCAGAAACAGCACCGAGGTGCACAGTGCCTTCCCTTTTCTCCGCCTTCTGTTCTTAACTTTTTCCCTTTTCCCCAGAAGATTTCCTGCAACAACCAGTGCACCGGACAGAAGTCCCCAGATCAGATAGTTCAGGCTGATCCCGTGCCAGAGCGCGGACAGAAGGAACACCGCCATCACGTTCAGGCAGGTCCGCAGCGTTCCCTTCCTGCTGCCTCCCAGCGGAATATACACGTATTTCGTGAAAAACCGCGTCAATGTCATATGCCAGCGCTTCCAGAATTCCGGAAAGGATTCTGCCTGAAACGGCGCATCAAAGTTCAGCGGAAGATCCAGATTCAGCATCCATGAAATTCCCATCGCCATATCGCAGAATCCGGAAAAGTCGAAATACAGCTGCAGCGCATAGCAGCTCATTGTCACAACCACCGACAGCGTATCCAGATAATACGCGCTCTGAATGCCGAACACCGCAGGTCCCGCAAGAACATCTGCGATCAGAAGCTTTTTGCCAAGTCCGAAGAGGAACAGAAGAATCCCTCGGGATAAATGCTCCGGCGAGAATTTTCTTCTTTCCGGATCCCGAAACTGCGCCGCGAGCTCCTCATAGCGAGTGATCGGTCCCTCCACAATTTTCGGAAAATAGGACAGATACAGAAGATACCGCCGAAAGCTGTCCTGCCCGATTTCCTCCCGATATCGGTCGATCAAATAGGAAATCTGGCTGAATGTATAGAAGGAAAGGCCGACCGGAAGCCCCACTGCAATAAGGCTCTGCAGAATCGTATTTCCTGTCTGCAGGGCATCCAGCTGCGGCGTCACATACTTAAACCATCCAAGAAGAATCAGATTCAGAACAATTCCGGCCCCCAGCAGTCCCTTTTTCCCTGGGACCCTGCTCCCAACCGCATAATTCAGCGCGGCGCTCATCGCCAGAACGGCGAGATACCAGGGACTGAAGCTTCCGTAAAACCAAAGGCTCATGCCGATCAGAAACCACTCTGCGGCAGATCCGCTTCGCCGATTCAAAAGAAACCAACCGGCAACCGTGCTGGGAAGGAATAGCAGAATAAATAAAAAAGAATTGAAAACCATACTCATGTCCCGCCACGTTCTTTCCGCGGCCCTTCCGTCATCCTTATACTCACTGGGGCAGCCGGTGCGTCAGCACCGATACTACTGTTCCCAAGACAGGCGGTGCAGATTTCCCTTTTGGGCCAGATTCTCAAAGCCGTTCTGCCTCAGCGCCTCATACAGAATGACAGCGGCAGAATTGGACAGATTCAGGGAACGAATATCCCCCCACATCGGAATCCGCACACAGGCCTTCGGATGCTGAACCAGAATTTCTTCCGGAATTCCCGCTGATTCCTTTCCGAACATAATGAAATCATCCGGCCCGTAGGACACATCGGAGTAGCACTGTCTCGCCTTGGTGGTCGCAAACCACAGATGGGGACGGGATCCGGAGCGGAACCTTTCCGGAAGAAGCACTTCTTCCGTCTCCGCTTCCTCTTCACCCGCAAAAACAATCTCCGGGTGCTTCCGCAGAAAGTCCTCATAATCCACATACCGGTGAAGCTCCAGCTTATCCCAGTAATCCATTCCCGCGCGCTTCACATATTTATCATTCAATACAAAGCCAAGCGGCTCGATCAGGTGAAGCGCAGAATCCGTTGCCACGCAGCTTCTTCCGATCGCGCCGGTATTAAAAGGAATCTCGGGTTCATGCAGTACAATTTGTATCATGCGCACTCTGCTCTTTCTGTTTGCTATAACCGCATCCTCTGATGCCCATTATCAAAACGCCTGGTGACGTACCACCGAATACTCATCTCCGTTTACCCAGTACGGGCACCTTGTATGCGGATGGCCTCCCATTTCCTCCAGAACCATCCGGGCATAATCGTCCTCGTCTACATCCGCAATGCAGACATAGTCCTGTTCGTCTTCATCCCATTCCAGATTGTTGCAGGTATCGCAGTCAGACATTCCGGACCCTTTCCGCCACTTTTCGCGGCATTATGCATTCATTCTTCCTCAACCACTGCACCGATCCTCCTGGCATTTTGCTCCGTTTTTCTCCCCCACTGAGGCAAAATCCGCGAAAGCATTTGGACCGAATGGTCAGCCGCGTTTAAAATTCTGGAAAGCTTCATGCCTTTCCCAGATGCTTCCGGTTCCAGTGGCGATAAAACGGAATCTCAAAGGCCAGCATCACAGCCCAACCGACCAGATAGGACCACGGGATCGCTTCCATTCCCATATGGAACACAAAAACCATCGGTGCCGCCGCAGCAACTCTTGCTCCCATGTTCAGCATGCTGCTGATCAAGGTTACCTTGAGATCTCCGATCCCACGGAAATATCCCTGCAGACCATTGGTGATTCCGGGGAGAATGTACATAAATGCAATCAGATGCAGATACACCACACCGATCCGGATTACATCCGCATCCTGCGTGAACAGCCGCATCATCGGCTCGGCGAGGAAATAGAACACGATACCTGCGAGAATTCCGTAAACGATCTCCAGAATCACTCCGTAATGGAACGCACGATACACTCGCCTGTGCTCGCCCGCTCCTTCATTCTGCGCCATCACGCTCGTCATGGCATGCGCGATGTTCTGCTCGATAACAATGGCGTAGTCATCCGTCCGGTTTACAGCGCTGAACGCCGCCGTGGAGGCAACTCCCATCGTGTTGACAATGGTCTGGATTCCCAGCTTTCCGATTTGGACCGCGCACTGCTGCATGGCACTGACAAAGCCGTACTGGAGCGTCAGCTTCAGAAGGCTGCCGTCAAAGCAAAGCCACCGCCTCCCCAGCTGCAGGAGCGGGATTTTTTTCTGAATATAGCAGAAGCACAGCAATCCCGACAATTCCTCGGAAACCACCGTCGCAACAGCACAACCCACGATTCCCTGATGCAGAACAATGACAAAAAACAGATCACCTGCAACATTCAGCCCTGCACTAAGAGCAAGGAACAAAAGCGGTGACTTCGAGTCGCCCATCGCCCGCAGGGTTCCTGCAAAGTAGTTGTAGATAAAATTGAAAATCAGTCCGAACGCCGCAATCCGAAGATATAAAACAGCCTCCTCCAGAATTGCCGGGTCAACCTGCAAAATCAAAAGAAGCCTTGGTGCCAGGCAAAAGGTCAGAACCGACATCAGCAGGGAAAAGAACATCCCGGCGATCATTCCCGTCGACACCTGTCTCTGCAGACGCTCAAACTGCTTCGAGCCGAACATCATGCCGATCAGGATACCGGTTCCGAGACAGATTCCCTGTTCAAACAGGATGATCAGCGTCACCAGCGGGTTGCTGGTTCCCACCGCTGCGAGCGCCTCTGCTCCGACGAAGCGGCCGACGATGATGCTGTCGGCCGCGTTGTAAGTCAGCTGTAAGAGATTCCCCAAAACAAGCGGAATCGTAAATTTGATCAGAATGGGCAGAAGACTGCCCTTCGTCATATCATGCGTCATGTTTTTGTGCCATTTTCTTTCCCGCCGCAAAGATCTCCGTCGGACTGGCGGCATTTGCTACATCTTGAATCTGTATCCCACACCCCAGATGGTCTCGATGTACTGCGGATTCGAGGTATCATACTCAATCTTCTCACGGATCTTCTTGATATGAACCGTAACCGTCGCGATATCTCCGACGCTGTCCATGTTCCAGACCTTGCGGAAGAGCTCTTCCTTGGTGAAGACATGGTTCGGATTCTCCGCAAGAAATGTCAGAAGATCGAATTCCTTTGTGGTGAACTGCTTCTCTTCTCCATCCACCCACACACGGCGTGCCGTTTTATCAATCTTAAGACCGCGAATCCCAATGATATCATTCTCCGGACGTGCTGCACCGACAAGCCGCTCGTACTGCGCAAGATGTGCCTTTACTCTTGCCACCAGCTCGCTCGGACTAAAGGGCTTCGTCATATAATCATCCGCGCCGAGGCCGAGGCCACGGATCTTATCAATGTCATCCTTCTTGGCCGAAACCATGAGAATCGGGATATTCTTCTGCTCGCGAACACGCCTGCAAACCTCAAAGCCGTCCGTGCCCGGCAGCATCAGATCAAGGATAATAAGATCGAAATCTTCCGCAAGGGCAGCCTTCAACCCCGTATCTCCGCGATTTTCCACTGTCACCTCGAAACCGGACAGCTCCAGGTAATCTTTTTCCAGATCCGCGATGGACTCTTCATCTTCAATAATCAGTATCCTGCTCATATTTTCCTGTTCTGCCACAGCCTGTCTGCGGCCCCTGTACTGTCTGCAGAATGCACTTTTGCGTCATTTCTGCAGGCATTCGTCTCTACCGGTTCTGTTGTGCATTCACGGTTTCATCTGATGTCTTGGTTTCCCGATACTTGCGGAATACCATGTGCATACAGGTTCCGACATGCTCTCTTGCCGTCGCCCAGATGTATCCACCATGGTCCTCCACAATTTTCTTTACAATGGAAAGCCCGATTCCGTTTCCTCCTGTCGCGGAATTTCGCGAAGTGTCCGCGCGATAGAACCGGTCAAAAATATTCGGGAGATCCTTCGCCGCAATTCCCCGGCCATTGTCCTCGATTTCAATCCGCACACTATCCTGCTCGTCCAGAAGACGAATGTCAATCCGGCCATGCGGCTTATCCATATATTTTACACTGTTGCTGATGATGTTGTTCACCACGCGCTTGAATTGCTCCGGATCCGCAATGATCTCCGTATCTTTTGGCAGCAGATTGGAGTAATTCAGCTCAATGTTTTTGGAATCAAGGTCCATGCCGATCTCTTCCACACAGTCACCGAAATAATCGGACAAATTAATCCTGCGAAAATTATATGGAATCTTGTCATTGTCAATCTTGGAATACAGGGTCAGCTCGTTGATCAGCTTCACCATATCGTTGACCTTGTTGTAGATGGTCCGAAGATACTTTTCCTGCTTCTCCGGCGTGTTGGCCACGCCGTCCAAAAGTCCCTCCACGTAACCCTTGATGGATGTAATCGGCGTCTTCAGGTCATGTGAAATATTACTGATCAGCTCGCGGTCATGCTTGTCATTCTCCAGCTTCTCATCCGCGGACTCCTTCAGGCGAAGGCGCATATCTTCATAGCCCTGGTACAGCTCTCCGATCTCCCCCTTTTCCGTTGTGGTCAGCGTATAATCAAGGCTTCCATCGCGGATCCGCCCCATTGCCGTTTTCAGCTGATTGATCGGATCCAAAATGCTGGATTTGATCCAGCTGATCAGAAGAAGCGCCGTGACAATCAGGATCACCACGATCATGCCGCCCAGTGTCATGATCACGCTCTTCGGTACCATCGCGGCATCCCGGGGAAGGACTCTCCGAATGATCTCAAAACCAGCAATTGTCAGCACCGCCGGCAGCAAAATCACAATAGAAAATGCAATAATCAGCTTTTTTCGAAAAGACATTTCCCTCTGCCTCCGTTTCTGCATGGATTATAACATGTTACGGCTTTGCACACGCCGTTTTTCCTTGCCAATTGGCATTCAGAACATCGGACAGATGTGATAAACTGATAGAATATGAAAAAACTCATAAAATCCAAATGCATAGTCCGCACCATTCTTTTTCTGCTTCTTTCCCTCGTGTGCCTTCGCATCACGGAACGTATTTTCATGGGCAAGGATGCGGAAGAGCTCTCTCCCTATTATTATGACTATCCGAAGAATACCTTTGATGTTCTGATCCTCGGCTCCTCCGTCTCTAAGAACGGCGTACAGCCGGTTGAGCTGTGGGAAAACAACGGCATTGCTTCCTATAATCTCTCGAACGGCAATCAGGCGCTCTCCTGCAGCTATTACCTGATGAAGGACGCAATTGCCAAGGACCATCCGAAGCTCATTGTCCTGGATACCACCTACGCCGAAGAAGTCTATCCTCTCCGCAGCGAGGTCTTTCTTCACTATCTGACCGACCAGATGCCTCTCACGGACCGCTACCGCTATGAAATGATCCGGGATCTGATCTCCGAAGAGAACCGGACCGAATTCTATTTCCCGCTGTATTCCTATCACTCCCGCTGGAAGGAGCTCACAGGCGCCGACTTCGAAAACGGAAATTATCAGAAGGATACCCTTGGATCGGTCATGTATGCAAGTACGCTTCCTCTGAACACGCCTGCTGCCAGCCGGTACGAGGTGGATGCAACGCTCAGTGATCCTTCCCGCGAATATCTTCAGAAAATCATTGACCTCTGCCACAGCGAAAATGTCTCTCTTCTTCTGATGTGCTGTCCTGTTTCCTATGCAAACGGTGATGTTGCCTTGGATGTATACAACGCACGGCCAGAGATTCAGCAGCAGATTGCAGAGATTGCTTCCGCCAATGATATTCCTTTCCTGAATTTCATTGGCGATCCCTCTCCTCTTGACCTGAATGACCTGGAGGATTTCAAAGACGGTCCTCACCTGAATATTTTCGGTGCCGAAAAGCTGACCGCATACCTTGGAAGCTATATCCGGGATCACTATGACATTCCGGACCGTTCCTCTGACAGGGCCTTTGCATCCAGGATGGACCGGCTCTCTTCCCGTTATGAGGCTGTGAAGCGTTTTCAATCCATTACGACAGTTTCCCGCGCGGACACCGCCTTGAAGGTGCTCACCATGTATCACGATGATGAAGATCTGATTTACACCGTCTTCGCCGTCGGTTTTGATGCGGGTTCCCTGTCTCCTGTGCTCCGAAACGGCTTCGAGGCGCTCAGCCTTCCCCTGGATACATCTTCGGATCAGCACTCCGACTATTATGCCATAATCGATGGCGGACAGCTCACCGCACAGGAGCAGACAGTCACCGACTGGAAGGCCCCTCTCACTTATGATGGCAAGGATGAAAATCTTCGCATCCATCTGCAGGGAGGCTCCGCGGATCAGGAAGAGATGACCTTAAACGGCACAGACTGTACCTCTGATCAGAGCGGCCTTCGCATTGCTGTCTACAGTAAATCGGAGCACCGCCTGCTGGACTGCATTACATTCAGCTATGACGGAAGCACCGTAACGCATGGAAAGGAGGCTGGAAACTGACATGTTGTCCGAACTTGAATATCCTTTTGACGCAGAACTTATTCTGCAAAAGAAGAAATCTCTCCGCCGTCGGCTTCTGGAAGAGAAGACGGCACGCATTACCAAGAAAATTGCCATTCTCGGTGGTTCCACGACAAGCGATATCCGGAAAATTCTGGAGCTTTTCCTTCTGAACAACGGAATTGAACCGGTTTTCTATGAATCCGAATATGCCCAATACTGGCAGGATGTCATGTTCGACAATCCGGAACTGGTTTCTTTTGCTCCAGATCTGATCTACATCCACACGTCCACCCGGAACATCCGTGAATTTCCAACTGTCCGCACCACGGCGCAGGATGTGGAGCACATGCTCGCTGCGGCTTACCAGCCTTTTGAGCAGATGTGGGATCGGATTGCTGCGCAATATCACTGCCCTGTCATTCAGAACAATTTCGAGCAGCCCTTTTACCGGCTGCTCGGCAATCGGGATGTCTCTGACATCCACGGCAAATTGAATTTCACAAACCGGCTGAATGAGCTTTTCTACCGTTATGCACAGGCACATGACAATTTCTATATTCAGGACATCAATTATCTTGCCTCCTGCTACGGACTGACAAGCTGGGCAGATCCTTATTACTGGCACATGTATAAGTACGCTCTGGCAGTTCCGGCGATTCCGGAGCTTGCCTGGAACCTGTCCAACATCATCAAGTCCATTTACGGCAAAAACAAGAAGGCTCTGGTTCTGGATCTTGACAATACCCTCTGGGGCGGCATTGTCGGAGACGACGGCCCGGAGAACATTGAAATCGGCCAGGAAACACCGACTGCACAGCTCTACAGCGAGTTCCAGCATTATATCCGGGAGCATGCGGATCTCGGGATTCTCCTGAATATTGATTCCAAAAATGACAGGGAAAATGCCCTGGCCGGATTGAATCGCCCGGACTCCGTTCTTCACCCGGACGACTTTCTGGTCATCAAGGCCAACTGGGAGCCCAAGGACCGGAATCTTGTTCAGATTGCGCAGGAAATCAACATCGGTACCGACAGCCTTGTTTTCGTCGATGATAATCCGGCAGAGCGCCACATCGTAAAGAGTCAGGTTCCGGGGGCTGCCGTTCCGGAGATGACGGTTCCGGAGCACTACATCACCGATCTGGACCGTGCGGGATATTTTGAAGTCACCTCGCTTTCCGGAGATGATCTTAGCAGGAACGAAATGTACAAGGCCAATCTCCGGCGCGCTCATCAGGAGGCTTCGTTTACGGATTACCGGGAATATCTTCTCTCCCTGCAGATGAAGGCCGAAATACTGCCCTTTGCCCCCATGTATATGGCCCGGATAGCCCAGCTGACGAACAAGAGCAATCAGTTCAATCTGACGACTCTCCGCTGCTCGCAGGCCGATATTGAACGCTACGCAGCCGATCCGGCCTACATTACCCTCTACGGCAAGCTCTCGGACTGTTTCGGCGACAACGGCGTTGTCAGTGTCGTTTTCGGTCATGTGGATTCTGCAGACTCCGCGGTATTTCACATTGATCTCTGGCTTATGAGCTGCCGCGTTCTAAAGCGCGGTATGGAGACCGCCATGATGGACACCCTTGTATCCCGCTGCATGGAGCGTGGTATCTCACAGATCCGCGGCTATTACTACCCGACCGCGAAAAATAAAATGGTCCGGGAGTTCTACAAGGAGCAGGGATTCACAAAGGCTTCTGAGGATACCGACGGGAATACTGTATGGCAGCTTTCCCTGGAAAACGGCTATGTGCCACGAAATGACGTAATTCAGGTCAATAAATAATTATGAGCCAAAGGCTCACTTGTTTGATCACATCGGAGAAACCGCCTTCGCGGCTTTCTCCTCGTGGTGCCGCAGACATGCTGCGGCAGGAAGGCCATATGAAAGGCCCGCCCGATGGCGTTCCTTTCATATTTCAAGTGAGCCAAAGGCTCACTTGTTTGATCACATCGGAGAAACCGCCTTCGCGGCTTTC
>CALEFO010000210.1 GCA_937877165.1 uncultured Lachnospiraceae bacterium
TCTTGCCTGATCAAAGGAGCTGGGCTTGATCACCCGGACCTGCATCTTCGAGGAGGAAGGCATCGAAGATCTTCCACCGCGAATTGCACTCAGCTGCGTATTGCCGCTGCTGCGTCCGGCCGCACTGCCACCGTTATTATTGCCCTTAATGGAAGTACGTCCTGTGTTCCTTCGGGGAGCATCGTCATACTCATCCTCTTCTTCCTCAGCGTCCTGCTGACGGCTGTTCTTCCTGCCGCGTCCGCCGAAGAATCCACCCCTGGAAGCATCATCGTATTCCTCTTCATCCTCGTAATTGTCCATCTCGTCGTCATCGTACTCGTCTTCATTATCCGAGAATGGAAGCTTATTTACCAGATTATCAAAAATACCCATGTTATCTCTCCCATGTGAGACTATCTAAATCCATACTTTGTTATTATTGAATGAAAATGATGCTGTGTCAATGTTAAAATCCACGAAACACAGGCAAATATCATTCATAGAGGAATTCATTGGGCGACATTGACGAGGCATTCAGCACAATGTAATCATATTCCCTAAGTCCGTAGGTGGAATTGGCCTTGACGATGGCATAATCATCGTTTTCTGCAATTTTGGTGACCTGACGAAAATCAGCATATCCCTTATTGATGTTATAAACACCGGTCAGGGTATCGGTCATGGAGGAGGAGAGCTTGAGTGTGTCCGAGGAATCCGGTCGGATCAGGACATCACCGTCGCGGAGAGTGTCGCGGGACAGATAATAGTGATCCTCGTCATCATCCTTGGTATAGGGCGTCACGGAAATAAACTCCGTGCTCTTCTCTCCGTCGGAATCCATCACCTGACGGAGAACTCCCTGCGAGCTTTTCGCCCCGGAGGTCACATAGTCCTTCGGAACCACGTAAAAGGTATCATCAATCAGCGCCGATTTCGGAATTTTTAAGCCTGTGGCCGCATTGGAAATCAGTTCAATCCCAAGGAAGCGGTCCGTGCAGAACGTCATCATGGAATTGGTAAACTTGAGTTCGGCAAAATACCGGCCGTCCCCTGCATCACGAACATCCCCTACCGTTGCCCAGGATTCATACTGATTCTTCAGAAAGCGGACCCGTACAACACCTTCTTCCTGAAGAGCATCCGCCTCCTCCTTGGAGGAGAGCTGAATGACAAGCTCCCAGTCTTCCGAAGTTTCCAGCTTATAAGCAGGATCGCCGGCGGCGATCAGAGCGTTGTTGGTAAGGTCCGTCCTTGTGTAATTGGCAGTATCAAAGTCGCTTGTAACAAGGTCCTGAAAGGTCTTTTCCTCGTAGCCGTCCACACTGTAGACGATGTAGCCGGTGTCGGATGTATTGCAGTAATGCAGCGAGGAGGAACCCGCCAGTGAAGAAAGATCACTCAGGATGCTGCTGTTGGTGATCTTCTGGATGGTTCCGGAGAACGTGGTTTTAAAATCATATACAGAACGGAAAGCGGACGGATCAAACGATTCCTCAAAGGAAACAATATTCGAGGAAAGCTCGGAATATTCGCTGTCCGAAAAGACGGTGTCCTCACTGGCATTCTGGGCAAGATAAGACTGAATTTGTCCGGATTCATCTATCGTGCAGGCCAGTTTCCCAGCGGCAAGCCGATCCGTTTCCGGCGAATAATAATTGATGTAGCCGGAGTACTCGCTGTCCACCACCTCTTCCTCGCGAAGAGCCAGGCCCTGATAAACGCTGTTGGCAGAAATGGAACCGGTCCGCACCTCGTAGCCGATGACATGCTTGGCCGTGGCATAGCGAAAAATGCTGTAGATCACGTAAATCAGAATGACAGTAAAAATAATCATGCCGATGTTGATATTCACGGGTCTGCGGTATTCGGTTACCTTGGAGCTTGGCGGTCTGCGGCCTGCATTTCTCCCACTGGAAGAAGGCCGCGTGGAATTTCCATGCGGCGTTTTCGGAGGTCTTCCCTGCTTCCTGCTGCGGTCTGCTCCTGACTTTCGGTTTTGGATATTGTCACTGCGGCGTTTCGCCAACTGTTTTTACCTCTTACGTAAGAAAAGCCTTGGAATCCGCTCCCAAGGCTTTTCTGTCATTTTATTCCTGGTACATCTCCAATTTCCGAACGATCAGCTGTCAGCTGATACAGAAACGGATCCGCGCCGAACTATTATCGTCAAATTACAGAGAAATCGCAATCAGAGACTTCGCTGCTTCCGGAAGATCTGCCTCATCCATGGAAACACTGAGTACGAAATCTACCTTAAACTGCTCACTGAGCGTATCCAGCTTCTTCAGTGCAGGGGTGATGTCTGCATCACGAAGATGTGCAATATCAAGGAAGCTGTCGAAATACATCTGCTGCAGATCGTGATCCTGAGAAAGGATACCGCTGACGAAACCAAGGAACTGATCTGCGTTGTCTACGCCGTAATCCGGAACGCAGATGAGACGAACCTTGTTGTTGAGCTCGAACATATGCTGCGTGCTCTTGTCGAGATAAACAACATTGCCGAGAATATTCTTAACTTCACTGTTGACCTTATCCAATAAGCACTTCGTTTTGCCTTTGCCCTTTTTGCCTACGATGAGTTGAACCATTGGATTTGCCCTCCTGGACTAGTTTATTTGTAACGAAAACGATAGGATCTTCGTTAGGAATATTATACCGAAAGGAAGCATGAAAAACAACAGAAAAACTTTACCCGTTTTTATGCTTCTCTTTTCCTACTCCTTTCCAATCAGTCCGAGAAGCTCGTTCATCGTCTGGTAACAGGAGTCGTTGTCGATGGCCTTCATGACAACCGCAATGTAGGGATTTCCGGAGGAATCCCTTACATACAGAATCAGGTTGTGCCCCGCTGCCGTAGTGGTGCCGGTTTTGCCTCCGATCACCGTCACGCCGGTCGGAGGCGTGATGTATGACATGTTGTAGGAGTTCGTGGAATTCACCGTGATCTCCTTGTCTGCGCCGTTCTTGTCGTGATAGACCGTCGTATACGTAGACATGGCGATGGTTTCCTGGAAGGACTGAAACTGCATCGCTTCGTTGAAAATCAGATACATATCATAGACGGTAGTATAGTGGTTCTCATCCGTCAGGCCATTGGAATTAATAAAGTTCGTGCGCGTCGCGCCAAGACGGACGGCCTCCTTGTTCATCATCTGAATGAACTGATCCGTGGATCCTCCAATGTTCTCCGCAATCAGAATGGCCACGTCGTTGTCGGAATGGATCAAAAGAAGGTGCAGGGCCTGATCGAGCGTCATGGTATCTCCCGCCTCAAGGCCTGCCCGTTGTGCATCTGCATCGGACATGTAGACATTGGAGGAGGCAGTCAGAACCGTGTCAAGGCTTGCGGATTCCAAGGCCACAAGAGCCGTCATGACCTTCGTGAGACTTGCCGGGTACACCTGAGCGAACGCATCCTTGGCGTAGAGCACCTCACGCCGGTTCAAGTCAAAAAGAGCGGCGGATGTCGTATCCGCTATGTCCGAAAGATTCTCCGACAGGTTGTCCCCATCGATGACGCAGATCTCCGAAGCAAACGGATCGGCAACCTCCGCCGATCCTGATTCATCAATCAGAAAATTGAAATTGCTGTAATTAAAATGATCCTGGAATGTCCCTTCCAGCGCACTGCCACATCCGGTCAGCAGGATGCTGCCCGCAAGGCAGACGCCAAGAAGCGAAAAAAAGCGCTTACTTGTACATTTCACGCCACTCGAGGTCTCCTCTGTCAAGTGATTTCACCAGAAGCTCCGCTGTCGCAAGATTGGTGGCAAGCGGAATGTTATGAATATCGCAGAGCCGAACGATGTTGTTGACATCCGGTTCATGTTTCTTGCTGTCGCTGAACGGGTCC
>CALEFO010000211.1 GCA_937877165.1 uncultured Lachnospiraceae bacterium
CAAGACCTTAAGGACAAATCTCGTTTATCTCAACTGACAATACGTTTACGCCGTCTTTCCGTCCTCGCCGTTTGGCGTTTTTCCTATGCGTATCGTATAATAAACTGTAGCTGTTCTGCACACGCTGAAGCCGCAGGCGGCGCAGGGAAGGATTTTTCTGCCGCAGAACAGCACCGGTATCACGAAAATCAGCACAAACAGAAAAGAGTCTGTATGCAACCTACAACACCCTCGTCTTCAAGAGGCTCCTCCAAAGAGCCCATCATTGAATTTCAAAACTTTTCATTTAAATACCGCGCCCAGACAGAGTCTTCTCTTCACGATATCAATCTGAAGATTTATCCCGGTGAGAAAATTCTGATTGCCGGACCTTCCGGCTCCGGCAAATCCACGCTTGCCCACTGCATCAACGCGCTGATTCCCTGCTCCTTCACCGGAGATGTCACAGGGACTCTCCGTGTCGATGGACTGAACCCATCCGAGGCAGGGGTCTTTGGCATGTCCCGGAAGGTCGGCACTGTCCTTCAGGATACGGACGGACAGTTCATCGGGCTGACCGTCGCGGAGGATCTTGCATTTGCACTCGAAAACGATGCGCTCCCGCAAAAGATGATCCACGAAAAAGTCGCCGAAATCGCGGACGAGCTCAATCTGACCCGTCTCCTGCAGCACGCCCCGGGCGAGCTGTCCGGCGGCCAGAAGCAGCGGGTTTCCATGGGCGGCGTTATGGCAGACGATGTGAAAATTCTTCTTTTTGATGAACCGCTTGCCAATCTGGATCCGGCAACCGGAAAGAAAACCATTGCTCTCATTGACGAGATCATGCAGCAGCGCGATCTCACCGTTCTTATCATCGAACACCGCCTCGAGGACGTACTGTATCGCGACGTTGACCGCGTCATCGTGGTCAACGACGGCCGCATCATCGCGGATAAGGCGCCTGACGAGCTTCTGTGCACAGACATCCTGCCAGCACAGGGAATCCGGGAGCCTCTCTATGTGGCAGCTCTGAAATATGCAGGCTGTCAGCTTTGCCCGGAGGATCACCCCCGGCATATTGAGTCTATGAACATGGATCCTTACCGGTCCGCACTCCGCGACTGGTTCCAGGCGGAGCCGGTTCCGCTCCGCGTCAATGAAAATGCCCCGATTCTTGAGGTAAAGGACCTTTCGTTTTCCTATACCCCCGGCGAACCGGTTCTGCAGCATGTCGGTTTTTCTCTGAAAAAGGGAGAAATGGTGTCTCTTGTCGGCAGGAACGGCGCCGGTAAATCCACTCTTTCATCCCTGATCTGCGGTTTCCTCAAACCGGACAGCGGCCAGATTCTTCTGAATGGAAAGGACATCGCACCGCTCTCCATCAAGGAACGCGGTGAACAGATCGGCCTTGTCATGCAGAGTCCGAACCAGATGATCAGCAAGCCCATGATCCGCGAGGAGGTAGGGCTCGGTCTTGCCGTACGCGGAGTGGATGCGGAAGAAATCAACCGCCGCGTGGATGAAACTCTGAAGATCTGTGGCCTGTATCCGTTCCGGAACTGGCCGGTCAATGCTCTCAGCTTCGGTCAGAAAAAACGCGTTACCATCGCATCCATCCTGGTCATGAATCCTCAGATTCTCATTCTGGATGAGCCGACGGCCGGGCAGGACTATTTGCATTACACGGAAATCATGGAATTCCTGCGCAGGATCAACCGTGAAACCGGCATCACTATCCTGATGATCACGCATGACATGCACCTGATGCTGGAATACACCGACCGCGCCATCGTCATCGCAGACGGACGGCTGATTACGGATAGCACTCCGGCGAGGGTTCTGACAGACGAGGACATCTGCCAAAAGGCAGACCTCAAGGAAACCTCGCTTTACCACCTGGCAGTCCGCTGCGGGCTGGAAGACCCTTCTGCCCTCTGTGA
>CALEFO010000212.1 GCA_937877165.1 uncultured Lachnospiraceae bacterium
GGGATGAACTGCGGCGTGTATTCTCCCTTCGATGAGAACGGAAAACCCAGAAAAACGACCTCAGAGGAGCGGATGGAGGATTTCCTTCCGGGCGTTTGCCAGGATCCGGAGAAGCAAAGACAAATTGATGTTCTCTCTCTTGTCAATGCGGATTTTCCGCCTGCCTATATCATGTCGGCGGTCGGAGATTACCTGCTGGAGCAGGCGGGAATGCTGGAGAAGGCCTGCCGGAAGGCCGGCACGCCTTATATCTGCAAAATCTATGGAAGCGAGGAAAAGCCGTTGTATCATGTGTTTCATGTGGATATGAAGAATCCGGTCGGAACCCTTTGCAACGATGAGGAATGCACATTTTTCCGGAGCGTATTTGAGACAAGACGGTAAAAGAACGAGTGCGTCCATCCGGGCGGATGTGAAGTTTTTCTGAAAAATCGGGAAAGGCCCTTTCTTTTTTGCGAGAGGACATGTACTGTATTAGTGCAATTAGTACAGTGCGCAGTACTGCCGTACGGACGGCAGGAACAGCACCATGACCTGGAACAAAGATCCAAGCCCCCGGCTTTTCATCAGCGGGGATTCAGAAAGGAGCAGGAAGATGAGAAGATTACAAAGAACAGGGAAGATGACGGCCGTATTTGCGGTGTCAGCGATGGCGATGGCAGTGACCGCGTGCGCCAGCACCGGCGGAAATGATGCGGGAACCGCGCAGACAGAAGTCTCCACGGAGGCGATTACAGAGTCCGCTGCAGCGCAGACGGCCGGTGATGCAAAGGCTCCGGCTACAACAGAGAGCACGGAGGCGGAGACGGCGGATACCGAGGAGAGCAGCACCGAGGCGTCTACGATTGGCGATACCGACGAAGAAATGGAAATTTCCGTCCAGGATGCCTGGTCTCAGATCAGCCGGATCAATGAGAACACGAAGCTGAAGCTCTCCCTGTCCGATCAGGAGCTGCAGGAGGCAAAGGACAACGCGGACGATCTTCCGTTTACCACGAAGATCCAGTACGTCAGGATAGAGGATTCCGGGTATGACGCTCTTCAGAAGTCGTTCGACAAGGACAACGAGGAGAGCATGGAGCTTGCCAGAGAGGCCTATGAAGACAATGCGGATTATCTGAAAGAGGCCAATCAGTCAGGAGAGAATGTGACTCCGTACGAGATGGATTCGGCGGTCCTTGTGAAGCGTGCGGATGAGAGGGTTGTGAGCTATGTCCGCGAGGACTTCAGCCAGCTTGGCGGAGCACATCCATCCACGTATTTTACCGGGAAGAATTATGACGCGAAGACCGGAGAGGAGCTTTCCCTGAAGGATGTCGTGTCGAATTATGACGGTGTATATCAGTATGTCCTGGATGAGCTGGCACAGCGTGAGAAGGAAGACGGAAACGAGAACTGCTACTTCGACGGCTACGAGGATACGGTGAAGGAGATGTTCTACGGAGCATCGGACACTGGCAGCACCGATACGGCGGAAGGCAGTGAGGAGTCCGGCATCTATCCGGATATGCAGGCAGTGGTTCAGTGGTATCTGGAGGACGACGGACTGACGGTGATTTTCAATGACTATGACATTGCACCGTATGCGTACGGCCCGTCGGTTGTAAAGATTCCGTTTGACAGCGGATTGTTAAACAGCGATTATGCAGGATAACCGATTATTCAGGATGCCGGCGGTGATTTATAATGATGTCGGCGCAACGGCGGTGTGAGACGGCGCCGCATATGAAGTTATGGAGGCGGTCTGACGAGGACTGTGACCGGTATGCTGCAGAGGGGGCGGCACGGAAAGAACATGAATCAGAAAAGTAAATATGAGATCGATATGTGCAGTGGAAGTCTGATGGACAAGCTGATTTCCTTCGCTCTTCCGCTGATGCTCTCCGGCATTCTGCAGCTGATGTTCAATGCGGTGGACCTGATTGTGGTGGGGCGGTTCAGTGGGAGCCAGGCGCTTGCGGCGGTTGGCTCCACAACCGCCCTGATTGCTGTGTTCACGAACCTGTTCATCGGTGTCTCACAGGGCACGAATGTCCTTGCGGCGAGGTTCTATGCGTCGCAGCAGGAGGAGAAGCTCTCGGAGACGGTTCACACATCCATCTGGCTGGCCCTCGTGAGCGGGCTTGTCATGGCGGCGGTGGGGCTTGTTTTCTCGCGGGGAGCGCTTCTTCTTATGGCAACGCCGGAGGATGTCATTGACCAGTCGGCGCTGTACATGAGAATTTATTTTCTCGGAATGCCGTTCTTCATGCTGTACAACTATGGCGCGGCGATTCTGCGGGCCGTCGGCGACACGAAGCGGCCGCTCCTGTTCCTGATTATTTCAGGAGCTGTCAACGCGTGTCTGAATGTGTTCCTCGTGGTGGTGTTCCATCTGGATGTGGCAGGTGTCGCGATTGCCACGGTGATTTCACAGATGATTTCATGTGTGCTGGTCC
>CALEFO010000213.1 GCA_937877165.1 uncultured Lachnospiraceae bacterium
CGGTTCTTTGTTTCCTTTTCTTTTCCTCTTCTCCCGGGATTTGTAATTTTCCGGGGCGATTGCCAGTCTTCCCATATTCTGCCCGCGCCGGTTCAGAAAAGGATCTCCGATATTTTCAGTGTACCGTTTCGAATTTTCCTGCAAATGACAGTGCTGTGACTAAATTTTGAACAAATTATGTACTTGTTCCGCATTTGCAGAATACAAGTGTGGATGGATTGCCTGCGGCTCCATGTATATGAGAATTTCACAGACGATCCGGGACGAAGCAGTTCTTTCCGGCCACTTTCGAAATTTCCGAAGGACATTTGACGATGTGCCGGGCAACTGCATAACAGAAAGAGATCGGGAACAAACTGTGAATTTTCGGTCAAATCCGGTCCGGATCTTTCTCTCTGTGCTATATTAATAGGAACAAAGATTGCAACAGACCTGACCGGCACCGTCCCGTTTTTCTTCGGGAAAATCCGATGCATCCGGCAGAAAGGAGATCGTTATGTGGCATATTCATGATGTGAAAAAGACGGCACGCTCCAAAATGAGCCCTGCCTACTGGAAGAGTGTTCTAGTGGCTCTGATTCTCGCCTTCGTGACCGGCTCCATGGCAGGAAGCGCCGGAGCAGCGTCCGGTGCCGGTGCGCAGATCAGCAGTGCAATAGGGCCCTCGACGCAGTTTTACGCCGGCCAGTTTCCGGGAGGCTTCCACTGGTCGTTCCAGTTCCCGTTCTTCCCGTGGTCGATTCTGATTTTCACTGTGATCTTGGTTGTCATTGTCTTCTTAATCAGTATCGCGATCAATCTGTTCCTGCTGAATCCGATTGAGAGCGGATGCCAGCGGTTCTTCATCATCAATCACGTGGAGACCGGCCGGACGAAGATCAGTGAAATCTTCCACGGCTTTGGCAACGGCTACCTCAATGTGGTAAAGACCATGTTCCTGCGGGATCTCTACACGATTCTGTGGACAATGCTCTTCATCATTCCGGGAATCGTGAAGACCTATTCCTACCGTCTGGTTCCGTACATTCTGGCGGAGGAGCCCGGCATGAGCAGCAAAGAGGCATTCCGCCTCTCCCGCTCCATGATGAACGGCAACAAGTGGCATGCGTTCCTTCTGGATCTGTCGTTCATCGGCTGGAATATCCTGAATTTCTTTACCTTCGGCATCCTCGGTATCTTCTACGTCCGTCCTTATAAGGCAACCGCTGACGCAGAGATGTACATCACCATCCGGGATCAGTTCCTCGGCCGGGCCTGATGCAGAATGTTTGTCCTCTCATTCTGTATCTGTATCCTCTGAACGAATCGGATCCGTAACACCCGGGCAGGGATCCAGGCGGTGCGATGCCGTTCGATTGCAGGAGGGATCCGCCGATACCTTGGGACCTGAAAAAGCTCCCCGTCCTGTCTTTCTGGCAGGACGGGGAGCTTTTCATTTCTCTTTAATTCATTTGTCTCTTCCGTGAAAGTCCCTGTAGAATTCTCACGAAATTCGTCGGGTTTTCACCTTTCCGAAAGCTTTTTCCCGGAAACAGGTTCCCTGACCACTTGTTTTCAGTACTTCTTACTTGTTACGGCCGTGGCACTTCTTGTACTTCTTGCCGGATCCGCACGGGCAGGGATCATTGGGATAAATCTTCTTCCCCTTGACCACGGTCCCGGACTTCTTCTGCTCGAGATACAGCTCCTTCTGCTTCTCCTCGGAGAAGATGTCGTTCCACTCCGGAAGCTGATACAGCCAGTCCGCCTCTGCGGCAACCATGTTCTTGTAAAGCTTCTCCTTGTCGAATGCAAGGCTGACAACTGTGTCCTCTTCCATGGTATCAATGGGGTTCTCGATCTTCAGGGAGTCATTGATTCCGTCCAGGAAGCCAACCATGTATTCCAGAGAGATTCCATACTTCTCCGCCAGCTCCTTGACGGTTCCCTTTACTTCCTCATCGGGAGTCTTCAAAAGCTGCTCGTAGATCTGCTTCTCCTTCATAAAGTAATCCGACCAGAGTCTCTGGAGATCACCCTTATTCGCCTTCTCATTGTACGCCTTCGCGTGCCATTCCTGCAGTAATGCCATTGCTACTTCCTCCGAAAACTGTGTATTCCAGTGCCTGCTTCTCTATGTCATCCATAGAAGCTTACAGAAAAAACTCCCTGCAGCAGGTATCAAGCAGCTATCATCTTATCACAGTGCGCGGATCCGGTCCATTGCAATTCTGGAATTCTCCACCGTGCCGAAGCTCGTCAGGCGGAAGAAATGCTCACCGGAGGGGCCGAAGCCTGATCCTGGAGTTCCGATCACATTCGCCTTGTCCAGAAGATAGTCGAAGAACTCCCAGCTCGTCATTCCGTTTGGAGTCTTCAGCCAGATGTACGGCGAGTTCACTCCGCCGTATGCCGTGTAGCCCATAGACTGCAGGCTCTCCTTGATGAACTTCGCATTGCTCATGTAGCGGCTCACCATCTCCTTAACCTGCGCCTTTCCGGCATCGGAGTAGATGGCCTCTCCCGCTCTCTGCACAATGTAGGGAGCTCCGTTGTACTTCGTTCCGTGGCGGCGTGCCCACAGGCCGTACAGGGCATTTCCGTTGTGATCCTTCAGGTCCTTCGGAATGATGGTTGCGCCGAGACGCAGGCCTGTGAAGCCCGCATTCTTAGAGAAGGAGCGGATCTCGATCGCACAGGTCCTTGCGCCTTCGCACTCATAGATCGTATGCGGTACGTCCTCCTCCGTGATGTAGGACTCGTAGGCGGAATCGAAAATAATCACTGCGCCGTTTGCATTTGCATAGTCCACCCACTTCTGAAGCTGTGCTTTGGTAAGAGCCGCTCCCGTCGGATTGTTCGGCGAGCAGATGTAGATCAGGTCCGGCTTCCGGTCGCCGGAAACCTCCTTCGTCTTCCCGGTTCCCGGAAGATCCGGTGCAAAGCCGTTCTCCTCTGTGCAGGGCATATAGATCACATTGCTCCAGCGTCCGGTCTCCTTATCATACTCCCCGGTTCTTCCCGCCATGACATTGCTGTCTACATAGACCGGATAAACCGGATCGCAGACGGCAATGACATTGTCCTTCTCGAAAATCTCCTGAATGTTGCCGGAATCGGATTTTGCCCCGTCCGAAACGAAAATTTCATCGTCCGCAATATCACAGCCGCGCGCGCGGTAGTCGTTCTGTGCAATCGCTGCACGAAGAAAATCATAGCCAAGATCCGGCGCATAGCCGCGGAAGGTCGCACCGTTTGCCTGCTCGTCCACCGCCTTGTGCAGTGCCTCAATGACCGCCGGAGGAAGGGGCTGCGTCACATCGCCGATTCCCATGCGGATCAGCTGCGCATCCGGATGCTCGCTCTGATAGGCTCTTGTCTTCTTCGCCACCGTGCTGAACAGGTAGCTTCCCGGTAATTTCAGATTGTCACTGTTTGCTTCAAACATCTTCTGGTACTCCTTCCTGGTGCTGAATATTTTTAACAATTCAGCACATCTCGAATTTCTTTACAGAAATTCGAGATGCTGTCGTCCAGAGGCCCTCCGGGCCTTGGCCGCCTGCCGATTTCAAACGCGAATCAATCTGCAAGCAGATGATTCGCATTGAAAATCGTCAGGTGCTGAATAAATTATTATAGAGAAATTTCCACGGTCCCGTCAAATACAGTTTCCGCGGGTCCTGTCATATAGATTTCATTTGTCTTCTCATCCCATTCAATCCGGATGGTTCCTCCCGGAACATGTACCTCCACCGTCCGATCCGTCTTCCCGTTCAGGACACAGGCGACTGCCGTCGCGCAGCATCCCGTTCCGCAGGCAAGCGTCTCACCGGTTCCCCGCTCCCAGACACGCATGTTGACCTCTCCCCGATTTAACACCTGCACGAACTCTGTGTTCGTTCTCTCCGGGAAGCGCGGGTGATGCTCGAACTGCGGCCCGATGTGCGCAAGATCCAGATTTCGGAGATCTCCGTCCGGGATTTCCACTCCGTTCTCATCGCGAAGTCCGCCTGCCTTCAGATCGTCCTCATCCACGAAAATCACCGCATGCGGATTTCCCATGGAGACGCAGGTCATCCTCCAGGTTCTTCCTGCCGCCTCAATCGGCTCGCCAATCACCGCTGTCTCCGGAATCGGAGCGGCCAAAGCAATGACTGGTGTCTGGGTTTGCACCGGTTCTCCTGTTGCGGAAAGGACCGGGATTTTGCCGGCCTCCAGGATCGGCTGTCCCATGTTGACCCGTGCAGTCAACATTCTGCCATCCCTGCAGAAAAGCTCCAGCTTCTTCACCGCTCCGAAGCTTTCCACCGTAATCTGTGTCCTTCCGTCCGTCATGCCATGATCGTAGACGTATTTGCCGACACACCGGATTCCGTTCCCGCACATCCGCCCGCGGGAGCCGTCCAGATTGTACATCTCCATTTCAAAGTCAGCCTTGTCCGACGGATTGATAAAAATCACGCCATCTCCGCCGATTCCGAAATGTGCACGGGAGAGCCTTCGCACGATCTCCGGCTTCTTCGCCTGTGGAACCTTCTCCGTAAACCCGTTGACATAAATATAATCATTTCCGCAGCCTTCCATTTTCGTAAAATGCAGCAGCATCGGTCCGTTCCTCTTCCTTTCTATTCTGTTTGCGCCTGCTCCGCATCTGCAGGATTCCGGCAGATGCCGGACTTCTCCTGCCTGCGGGGCAGTTCACAGCTCCTCCAGATCATCCTTCCACAGCTGTGCGCAGGCATCGCTCGGCATTCTGAGGTCGCCACGCGGCGACACTGCGACCGATCCGACCTTCGGGCCGTCCGGGAGGCAGGAACGCTTGAACTGCTGTGCAAAAAAACGCCGCACAAAGGTTTTCTCCCACTTCAGAATGGTCTCTTCATCATATACGCCCGCAAAGGACTGCAGTGCAATCCGATAAATTTTCCGCGGACGATATCCGCACCGCAGCATGTAATAAAGGAAATAGTCGTGCAGCTCATAGGGCCCCACGAGATCCTCGGTTCTCTGGGAAATTGTCCCGTCCTCCGTTGGAGGAAGAAGCTCCGGGCTCACCGGAGTATCCAGAACATCCAGAAGGCAGGCAGACAGAGCCGGTTCCTTCTCCCTCGCCGCCTCCGCACAGCACCGCACCAGATGTGAAACCAGTGTCTTCGGAACGCCGGCATTGACACCGTACATTGACATGTGGTCGCCGTTATAGGTTGCCCAGCCGAGTGCAAGCTCCGACAAATCTCCCGTTCCGATGACAATGCCGTTTCTCTGGTTGGCAAGGTCCATCAAAACCTTTGTCCGCTCTCTTGCCTGACCGTTCTCATAGGTCACGTCATGCACCGACGGATCCTGATCAATATCATGGAAATGCTGCGTCACCGCAGCAGCAATCCGTACCTCCTTGAGGGTTGCCCCAAGCGTCCCGGCCAATGTCAGCGCGTTGTGATAGGTGCGGTCCGTGGTGCCAAAGCACGGCATCGTCACTGCCAGAATATTCTCCCTGGGAAGCCCCAGAAGATCAAATGCCCTTGCCGTAACAAGCAGTGCCAGCGTGGAATCAAGGCCGCCTGAAACGCCGATCACTGCAGCAGGACAGTGGATGTGATGAAGGCGCCTCGCAAGGCCCCTCGACTGAATGTTCAGGATGTCCTCGCAGCGCTTCATTCTCCCCGCTGCGTCCTGCGGAACGAACGGGTGCGGATCAAACACACGGTCCAGCACACATTCTTTTTCCTCCATATGTACCGGAATGCACAGATAATCGTTCTGTCCACAGATCTCAAAGGATGTCATTCTGCGGCGTTCATAATTGATGCGCTGCACATCAAAATCTGCAAATGTGATTTTCGTCTTCCCGTAGGCATTGTCGAAGATCTTCCTCTGTGCAAGAAGAGACCCGTTCTCCAGCATCATTACACGGCCGCCGAACACGATGTCCTGCGTGGATTCTCCGTCCCCGGAGCTGACATAGATGTAGTCCGACAGGGTTCTTGCCGAAATCGAGGAGAACAGCTGCGTGCGGTATGCGTCCTTTCCGATCGTCTCATTGGACGCGGAGAGATTGACAATCAGATTTGCTCCCGCCAGGGCATGCTCGATGTGCGGTGCGTTGACAACCCACGCATCCTCGCAAATCTCACATCCGATCCGAAGATCGCGGACGGCATCCACCTCCAGGAGAATATGGCTGCCAAACGGCACCTCTTCTCCGTCGAATATGATTGTCTCCGCGGTCACGGGCCCCGGCGTGAACTGCCTCGGCTCATAGAATTCCGCGTAGTCCGGAAGAAATCTCTTCGGGATGAACGCCAGAATTCTCCCGTTCTGGAGGGCCGCCGCCGTATTGTAAAGCTTCCCCTTCCATTCCAGAGGAAAGCCGACAAAAACAACCGCAAAGCTCCCTGCCGTCGCGTCCCGGATCACCCGGAGCGCATTCTCCGCGCCGCGAAGCAGCATGTCCTGCAGAAACAGATCATTTCCCGTGTACCCCGTCACCGCAAGCTCCGGGAACACAATCAGATTCGCGCCCCTTGCCGCCGCGTCCTTGATGCTCCTTGCAATTTCCTGCGCGTTGGTTTTCGGATCCGCCACGGTCATGGCAGGCACAACCGCCGCCACCTTGAAAAACCCATCTCTCATTTCATCTTCCTCCGAATGTAAAGAAAGGCGCAGATTTCTCTGCGCCCGCTCCCTTGCGTTCTGTGCTTATCCGATTGCTGTCACTCCCGACGCCACCGCGAAGCTGAGCACCGCCATGATGACGCCCGCCAGTGCCACGCCGCCGAGAACCGCCAGCACACTCTTCTTGAAATCCATATCAAGGAACGATGCCGCGAGGGTTCCGGTCCATGCTCCCGTTCCGGGAAGCGGAATGCCGACGAACAGAAGAAGGGCCCAATACAGACCTCTTCCCGCAGTCGCCTTCAGCTTCTCGCCGCCCTTGTGTCCCTTCTCCAGGCACCAGGTGAAAAACTTCCCGATCACCTTTTTGTCCGCGCCCCACTCCAGAACTCTTCTTGCGAAAAAGAAGATGAACGGAACCGGGATCATGTTGCCGATGGCAATCAGGATGTAGGCAAGTATCATGTTAAACGAGGGATCTGCCACATGAAAGGCCTGCGCAATCGGAATTGCCCCGCGCAGCTCGATCAGGGGCACCATAGCAATAACGAAACAATAAAAGTACTTCTTAAGCATTTACAATCTCCTTCAATGCCTGTGTCACGGCGGCCATCTCCTCCTCGGTTCCGATGGTGATCCGCAGATACTCCCCGATCAGAGGCTTGTTCCAGTGGCGTACATAGATGCCGCGCTCCCGGAGCTTCTCGAACAGCTCCTGCCCGGAGTGCTGCGGATGCCGGACGAAGACGAAATTCGTTCGGGAATCCGGAAAAACGAAGCCGAGCGCCGCAAGGTCCTTTTTAAACTTCTCTCTGGTTGCAATAATTCTCGAGGTGAGACTTTGGAAATACGCCTCATCCTCCACCGCAGCCGTTCCCATCCGGATCGTCTGCAGATTCATTGTGTACGAATTGAAGGAGAATTTCACATCCTTCAGACAGGAAATCAGCTTCGCACTGCCGATGGCAAAGCCGATCCTCGCCCCCGCCATTGCCCTTGACTTCGAGAAGGTCTGCACCACCAAGAGGTTATCGTACTGCCCGATCAGAGGAAGAGCCGACCTTGCGCCGAAATCCACATAGGCCTCATCCACAATGACCACCTTGTCCCGGTTCGCAGCGACAATCTTCTCAATCTCATCAAGCGGCAGTTCCACGCCGGTCGGCGCATTCGGATTCGGGAAAATAATCCCCCCGACCTCATCCTCCTCTCCGGCAAAGGATCCAGAGCCCGGAATATAATTCGAAGGATCAATCGTAAAATCTTCCCGGAGCGGAACCATCGTATACGGAATCCGGTACAGGTCTGCCCATACGTCGTAGAACGAATACGTGATGTTCGGGAACAGCAGCCTTTTCCCTGCGGTGAAGAAGGTCAGAAACGCCATGGACAGCACATCGTCCGACCCGACTCCCACGAAAACCTGCTCCGGCCTCACCTGATAGCGCTTCGCAAGAGCACTGGCAAGAGGCTCCGCATCCATATCCGGATACAGCCGCATCGCCGCGCAATCCTCTGCCAGAGCCTTTGCCGCTTCGGCAACGCCCGGCGCCGGCGGATACGGACATTCATTGGTATTCAGCTTGATAATCTTCGGGTCCTTCGGCTGTTCGCCTGCCACGTAGGGCGAAACCCGCCGCACATTTTCTTCCCAGCTCATCGTCATCTGTTCTCTTTTCTCAACATTAAATTTTCCTATTCCCGCGCCGGAAGCGTTCTTCCGGAAGCCGGCAGCCTTTACTGCAGTACCTTGGAAAGGAAGTCCTGAAGTCTCTGGTTCTTCGGATGCGCAAAGAACTCCTCCGGTGTGTTCTCTTCCTTGATGACTCCCTCGTCGATGAAAATTACCTTGGAGGCCACCTGACGGGCAAAGGCCATCTCATGCGTAACAACCACCATCGTCATGCCGGAAGCCGCAAGCTCCGTCATCACCTGCAGAACCTCTCCAACCATCTCGGGATCCAGTGCCGAGGTCGGCTCGTCGAACAGCATGACCTCCGGATTCATCGCCAGCGCGCGGCAGATCGCAATTCGCTGCTGCTGACCGCCCGAGAGGGAATGCGGATAGGAGTCCGCCTTGTCCTCCAGATTGACGCGGCGCAGGAGCTGCAGGGCCTTTTCCTGTGCCTCTTCCTTATTCATAAGGCCCAGCTTCACAGGAGCCAGCGTGATGTTGTTCATGATCGTCAGGTTATGGAACAGATTGAAGTGCTGGAACACCATGCCCATTTTCTGACGGACCTTGTTGATGTCAGTGTGCGGATCATTCACACGGATGTCATCCAGCCACACCTCTCCGCTGGTAGGAACCTCCAGAAGGTTCATGCAGCGAAGGAACGTGGACTTGCCGCACCCGGAAGGCCCGACCAGAACAATCTTCTGTCCCTTTTCGATCTCATAATTGATTCCGCGGAGAACATGGTTGTCTCCGAATTCCTTTTTCAGATCCTTAACGCGGATCATTGCCTTTTTCTCGTCAGCCATTGGTATTCCTCTTTTTCTGTCTTCTTCAAGAATCACAGATACTCTGCTCTCAGCTCCGGATATCGCTCTCTCTGAGCTTCTTCTCCAGCATTCCGAAGAAGAAGGACAGAATCTTGACCACCACAAAGTACATCACAGCGGCGCCCAGAAGCGGCATCATGTACTCATAGGTTGCCGAGGATACCTGATCCGAAGCGTGGGTCAGCTCGGAGAGTCCGACGGCTCCCGCAATGGAGGTCTCCTTCAGAAGGGTAATGAACTCGTTCAGAAGGGAGGGGAAGCAGTTCTTGAAAGCCTGCGGCAGAACAACCGCCATCATGGTCTGAAGCTTCGAAAGGCCAAGAGAGCGTCCCGCTTCCATCTGGCCGCCGTCCACCGACTGAATGCCGCCGCGGATGATCTCCGCCACATATGCACCGGAGTTGATGCCAAAGGCCATGGTCGCCACCAGAATCTTGTTCTTGGAGGTTGCCATAATGACGTTCCACATGATCAGGAGCTGGATCATGGTCGGAGTTCCGCGGATAACATCAATGTATACATATGCAATCCGCGAGAGAAGCGTTCTCTTCCCGTTTTTCGTCCGCTGCATATTCAAAAGGCAAGCCAATGTACCCAGCAAAAGGCCGAGGATCGCAGCAAGAAGTGTTACCTCAATGGTATTGCCGAGGCCCTTTACATAGAGCTGCCAGCGATTGTTCTTGATAAAGGCTTTAAAAAACTGATTGGCTAGATCCGACATGGTATTCTTTCTCTTTCTGTCACTGTTGGGCATACCGGTCTGTGCCCGTGCCTGAGGATGCAGCTTCTGCTGCAACACCGGCGTGCAGGAAAAACCGGACTGCATGTTTATGCATATACTGTTTTATTGTACCCTGTTTCCCCTTGTTTTGAAAAGAGGGTGAGGAGCATCTGCTTCTCACCCTCTTGCAAAAATTATGTTCCGCTCCCGCGGCCGTTTTTATACCTCACTGAGGCAAAATCCGCGAAGGCGGTTTTGCCGAATGTGGCAGCCGGTGCGTCAGCACCGATGCTGCTGTTTGAATGCGATCGCATCGGCGATCACATTCAAGCTTACCTTTCTGTGCCGCGTTTTTTGCGGCACCCCGAGGAGAAATGCCCGAATGGGCTTTCTCCGATGGGATCATCGAAGTTGGGCCGCTTGGCGGCACCAATTCGTGTTTGAATGCGATCGCATCGGCGATCACATTCAAACTTACTCTGCCTCGTAATTGTTGATGTACTCATCCAGCAGCTTGTCGTAGGTTCCATCTGCCTTCATGTCAGCCAGGGCACCGTTGATGGCGTTCAGCATCACTTCGTCATCCTTGGGCATTGCAATGCCGTACTGTTCAACATCAAAGTTGAATACCGATCCGTCAACGAGCTGCAGCTGATCAGAATACTGCTTCTGGAAAGCCTCGCCGGGAACCTGATCGATGACAACCGCATCATCCTTGCCGTTTACCAGATCCAGAACGGCCTGATTGAAGCTCTTTACGGAAACAACGGCGCTGTCGTTGATGCCGCGTGCAACAGTCTCACCTGTGGTTCCTGCCTGTACACCGATTGCCTTGCATGCCTTCAGGTCATCCTCGGTCTTCACATCGGAATCCTTCGGAAGAAGAACTGCCTGGGTTGCATTGTAGTAAGGATCGGAGAAGTTGACGGCTTCCTTTCTCTCATCCGTGATGGTCATGCCGGTCGCGCCGCAGTCGATCTTGCTGCCGATTGCCGGGACGATTCCGTCAAAATCCATATCCTCGATCACCACATTCACGCCGAGGCGCTTGCCAATCTCATTCATCATGGCAACGTCGAAGCCGGTTGCATTTCCCTCGTTGGAGGTAATGGCCTCAAAGCTGTCTGTGCCGTCTCCAACATACTCGAACGGAGGGAAGGCTGCGTTCAGGCCAACCGTCAGCTCTCCGTCAGAAAGATATTTGGAGCCGGACAGATCATAGGATGTCTCCTCTGCCGCCCCGGTAGTCTCTGCTGCCGCCTCGGTGGTTGCCGTATCTTCCGAAGAAGCAGTCTCGGTTGCTGCCTCTGTCGCTGCTTCGGTTGAAGCGGTATCTGCGGCTGCTGTCTCCGAAGAGCTTCCGCATGCGCCAAGACCAAGTGCCATCGTTCCTGCCAGTAATACTGCTAATGCTTTCTTCATAATAAACCTCCTCTTGTTCGACAGTCCCGCAGCGGGCCTGCCGGTTTCCGCACAGTGCATTGTCTCCGGGTCATCCGGGAGCCGGTGTGCTCTGCACAGCATAACTCTTTTTTTGCGAAAAGCAATCTCTGACCGTTTGTTCCGGTCATCTGTTGAATAGTATGATATGCATTTTTATTCATTTTTTCAATGTAAAATGCAACAAATATCACATTTTATTCATCTTCTGTTTCGTCATTTTCACTTTACATGCATTATAGCCTGCTGAGGCAAAACTCAGGGGGCAGTTTGACTGAATGCAGCAGCCGGTGCGTCAGCACCAATGCTGCCCTTTACCCCATATGCAGAATCTGGATCAGGAAAAGCCAGGCCATTCCGTAATAGGTGACGACGCCGACCATATCCGTAACGGTCGTAATCAAAGGACCGGAGGCCACCGCAGGATCCACTCCGATCTGCTTGAAGAACATCGGAATGACCGTGCCAACAATCGCCGAGATCAGCATCGCGAGCACCAGGGCAATGCCGATGCAGCCGGAGATCGCAAAGGCGCTTCCCGCAGGAAGATGCTTGAACGCCATGAGATACACGCCAATCCCGCCAAACGCGAGAATTCCCAGAAAAATACCGTTCAAAAAGCCGACCCTGGATTCCTTGAAAACAAGATGGGCCTTCTGTCTTCCCGTCAGATGTTCATCCATCAGGACGCGGATGGTGACTGCCAGAGACTGCGTTCCGACATTTCCGGACATATCCAGTATCAGGGACTGGAAAATCATAACCACCGTCAGCTGCGCGACGACTGCCTCGAAAAGGCTGACCACGCTGGAGACACACATTCCCAGAAACAGGAGCAGAATCAGCCACGGAAGGCGCTTTTGGATACTGCGGCCGAGCGGCTCGTTCAAATCCTCCTCATCCGACAGACCGGCGAGTTTGGCGTAATCCTCGCCCATCTCGTCGTCCACAACCTCCACGACGTCCTGCGCCGTAATCACACCAAGGATATGATTGTCCTCGGACAGAACCGGAATGGATTCCTCCGAGTATTCCTTGATGGTTTCCAGGCAGTCATCAATTTTCTCATCCGCATAGACGTAGGGGTACGCCGTGACGATGATGTCCGCAAGATTCGTTCCCTGCCTTGCGATGATGAGATCCTTCAGATCGATCTCTCCATAGAAAACCCCGTTTTCGTCCAGGACATAGATGGAGCTGATGTTATCATGTGCCGCTGCCTGATCAATAATGGAGGACATGGCATCCTTGATGGAAAGTGTGGAGGTCAGCGTAACGAAATTCGTTGTCATACGTGACCCGATGGTGTCCTCCGCATAGGAAGCCAGACTGCGCAGGGCCGCCCTGGCCTCATCGCTCATCAGCTCCATCCATGCCTTCTTCGCAGGAGAATCCGTCTTCTTCAGAAGGTCAACTGCCTCATCCGGCTCCATCTGCTCCAGAACCTCAGCGGCCTTCCTCGGATCCATTTCCTGCAGGTATACCGTGGACTCCTCTTCCTCCAGATGTTCCATGATATCCGCCAGAAGGTCATTTTCAAGAAGCCGGTACAGGCTCTCACGTTCCTTGACGCTCAGCTTCGGAAGAATGGACGCGATGTCATTCTCATGATAGTCTTCCAGTTTGTCCTTGATAATTTTCGGAGAATTCCTGCTGCGAATGATCTGAAGAATTTCCTCTTCGTTTTCGCGCTGCATGTTCAGCTCGTTTGCTCCCATCGTCAGCCTCCTTGGATTCCTTCCGTATTCTGACCTGCCGCATCCTGCAGCAAATCCGTTGTTATCCGGTATTCACCGGATAAAGAAGTTTCCAGAATTTTACGGCTTTTACAATTCCTTCTGTCCGTCTGTCTGTGCAAAGGCCATTTCCCGAATCAGCTTCTCTTCCTTCGGATAATGCGAAAGAAGCTCTTCCTGCCCGATCAGCCGGAAGCCTTCATAGTGAAAGTTCGGCATCGTTGCACAGCTCATCAGCGTGTAGCCGGAAGGATCCATGTTCCTGGCACCGAAAACAGCGCCCTTTGGAATCACCACCATGGGTGCCTCTTTCTCCCCGCAGCCGAGCTTTTGGCACTCGGCGGTTCCATCCGGATTCAGGAGCCAGAGCTCCACGCCGCACCCCTCATGGAAATACCAGATTTCATCGCAGTCAATGACATGGAAGTGCGAAATATCCTCTTTCCCCAGAAGGAAATAGATGGTTCCTCCCATCACACGTCCGTCCTTCGAGCTTCCATACTCCGCGGGGGCCGCATAGACCTCCGAAAACCAGCCGCCCTCCGGGTGCGCCTCCAGATGCAGCCTTTCAATCCATTCCTGGATGTTCTGTTCTGTTTTCTCCTGCTTCGTCTGTTCCATCTCTTGTCCTGTCTCCTTCGTCTGTTCCATGCTCCCAAACTGCGGATTGCCGCAAGGCACCGCTGTCTATTTCCAGATCTTCACCTTCGCGTAAAATCTGCCCTTTTTCGTCTGCGCACCAATGCCAAGATACTGGAACTTGCCGTGGCCGCGCACCGATACGCGGCTTCCTGGCTTCAAGTCATAGCCGCCGCTGTATGCCGTTCTCCCATCCACAAAAACCAGCTCCTCATCCACCAGCTCCTGCGCTTTTCCACGCGACAGATGATAGACCATCGCGAGCACCGCGTCCAGACGCTCCGAGGAAACAGATCCTTCGATTTCCTCGAATTCCGGCCGGATGGTGCAGACAGAGGCCGGCACACGCTGACATTTCACGCTGGTATGCCGGATCCGGATGAGCTCGGACCGGATCAGGTCCGCATTGTCCTGCATCACAAAGAGGAACGCCGTCTCCGAATCCGTGAGGATATCTCCAATCCGGTTCCTCTCAATGCCAAGATTCATCAGAGCTCCCAGATAATCCCGGTGCGTCAGCTCCTCCGCAAACCTCCGGTTAAGCGGAGAGACCTTGATGCAGGCAACCACCTCCGGCTCCGCCTCTTCCTGCAGAAGAAAGGTCGCCCTGTCCAGATAATCCGGAAGGAAACAGAGGACTCTTCTCTCTGCATCCTCCGTTCCCCCGTAGAGCACCCAGGGAACGCCCTGAAACACCCCGGAGCTTTTGCTCTCATCCTGCGGATCCACGGCATTCTTTCCTGCGCTCTCCAGAAATTCCGACTGCTCCGATGCCGCAAGAAACTGCGTGTGCGTCAGGAAATTCCCCTGATATGCCTTCTGCGAGAGTTCTTTGACCCTTTTAGTCAATAATAAATTTTCCACTTTTCTCCATCATCCTTTGATCTGTTCTTTTCCTTCTTGCCATGCGGCAGTCCAGCATCATTCCGCTTTCTTTGGCTGCACTGAAATCTCTCTCTGCAGATGAAACGAATAAAGGATCCGCTCCGTCACAGGAAGCTGCAGCATCTTCGAGAGGGCCTGCGCATAATAGTCCAGCTGCACCCGGTAGCGGTCCGCCAGCTTCTCCATGCTTCTCACCCGGTCCGTCTTGTAGTCCACAACCACGGCGTGGAGGTTCTCCCCTTCTCCCTCCAGGAAAAAGGCATCGATAATACCCTGAATCAGGATCGTCTCCTCCCCGGGGAACCCGGCATTCAGACGGCTTGCCGGAATGCCGAGAACAAAGGGCTGCTCTCTTTTCAAAACGTTTCTCCCGTCTGCCACCGCCATACGCGCCGCCGTCTTCGATCGAAGAAACGGGAGGAACCGTTCCGGCGTCAGCACCGCCGCGTATTCCTTCGGAATCTCTCCCGCACCGAGAAGCTCCGCCACCCGCTGTTCGAACGCTTCTGCGGTCACCGCGGAAGGCTCCTTCCAGACATGATAGTCGATCTTCTCGCACATCCGGTGAATCGCAGTTCCGCGCGCGCTGCCAGACAGCGGCACCGCCTTTTCGGCAGAATGATCCGAATCCTGCTGCCCCGCCTCTTCCATGGCAAAGCGCGGGATGGGGAGCTCTTTTTCCTCCCTCCCGGGAAGCCCAGGTTCCTTTCTGCCCTCTGTTGCCGCATCCTCCTCTCCGGGATACAGCTGTGCCGCGCCCTCACCCGGCTGCAGCATTTCACCTTCTGTGAGCATGGAGGAGCGCTTGAGCTCCGTCACCGTCGTCTTCGTATACAAGCCGCGCAGGTTCTCATAGGGATATCGGTAGGAGAAGCGTTTCTCCAGCTCTTTGGCAAGCTCCTGATCCGGAAGCGCAGAAGGCCCGCCATCCTCCATCAGATGAAGAGTCCGAAGAAGTTCTCCCTGCGCAGCCCGGTTTTCAAGCTCCGACAGGCGAAGATCCGAGACGGACACTCTCCGCAGGCGGATCGGCTCCTCTCCTTCCGCCTTCAGTGCCTCTATACTCTCCAGAATCAGGGAAAGATATCCCGAGGAGGAGCGGATCATGGAAACTGGAAGATGCTGCGCAGGAAGGCAGACCGCTGCCATTGCCGTCTGCACCTTCTGCTCCGTTCTCTTTGCATCACGGACAAAGCCGGTCAGAATCAGCTTCTCCTTCGCTCTTGTCATTGCGACATACAAAACACGAAGCTCCTCACCGAGTGCATCCTTCGCAATCTTCGCCGCAACGGTCTTCTGCCGGAGCGTTGGCATGCTGCTGCGAAGCTCCGGCACAACAAGACTTACGCCAAGTCCCAGATCCGTATCCACAATCAAAGAGCCGGTAAGATCCCTGGAGAAGGGATGCCTTGCCCCCAGCCCGCAGACAAAGCAAACCGGATATTCCAGTCCCTTGCTCTTGTGGATGGTGGTCAGGCGCACCACATCCGCGTTCTCGTCCAGAACACTTGCCTCTCCATAGTCCACGTCGAATTCATGCATCTGGTCAATGTAGCGGAGAAACCGGAAAAGGCCCGCGTAATCGCCCTGCTCGAAGGATCCCGCCTTCACAAGAAGCGAGTGGAGGTTTGCGGCCCGCCTTGCGCCTGCCGGAAGAGCCCGCACATAATCCTCGTATCCTGTGCTGCGAATGAGCTCGCCGACCAGCTCGTGAATCGGTGTCGTCGCCATCTTTTCCCGATAGTGCCGAAGCCATACCAGAAACTCCCTGCAGTGACTGCGAATTGCCTCAGATACTCCTGTTTCAGCGGACTCTTCCCCGGCGTTTTCTCCGCCACAGGCCTCCTCTCCTGCTGCCGCAAGCACACAGTCGTACAGAAGCTTTCCCCCATCGTCCCGGAAAATACCGCGGAGAGCTCCGATCTCATCCTGCGAAAATCCTCCGAAATACCCCCGCAGCACGCCGTACAGCGGAATATCCTGTCTCGGATTGTCGATGACGCGGAGCGCCTGCAGCACCACGCGGATTTCCTCCGCAGAAAAATAGCCTCCCTTATATTCCAGATACAGAGGGATCCCTTCCTTCTCGAACACCTCCCGGAATGCATCCTGTCTGCTGGAGGTCGATCGAAGAAGGATCACGATATCCCCGTACCGTGCAGGGCGAAGCTTCCCGGTTTCCTCGTCGGTGATGGGAAGCGTTCCCACCAGTTCCCGGATTCTCTGGGCCACGGCGAGCGCTTCCTTGCGTGCAGAGGAGAGCGCCGCAACGGGATCCTCTTCTTCCGCTGCATCAAAAGCCGCATCCTGCTCCGCGTCCCGGGAAGCGTCTTCCTTCCTGCTGCCGTCCACGAGAAGAAGCTCCGTCTGATACGGATCCAGCTCCTTTGAGGCTTCCGGATCCCGCTCTCTGAACGCTTCTGCTTCCGGCACACCCAGCTCCGGATAGGCGGCTCCTGGTTTCAAAGAAACCCTCTCGTCATACTCCACGCCGCCGATCTCCCGGCGCATGATCTTGGTAAAAACCGCATTGGCCGCGTCCAGCACTTCCTTCCGGGAGCGGAAATTCTGATCGAGATCAATCCTCTCTGTCTCTTTATCGTCCTCGCGGTAGGTCTCGTATTTCTCCTCGAAGATCTCCGGCCTTGCATTCCGGAAGCGGTAAATGCTCTGCTTGACGTCCCCCACCATGAAGCGGGCATAGCGCCCAGTTCCGGAACCGGAAAAGCCCGCACCCTTTTCTTTCGCAATCGCAGACAAAAGGAGCTCCTGCACCTCATTGCTGTCCTGATACTCGTCGATCAGAATCTCGTCAAAATACTTCCGGTAGCCCTCTGCTGCCTTCCGAAGGACAAGGGTTCCGTCCTCCTTTCTCTCCACCAGAATGTTCAGCGCCATGTGCTCCAGGTCCGAGAAGTCAATGACATTTTTTTCCTTCTTGACTTCCTGCAAAAGCTCCCTGTAACCGAGCGTCAGATCCAGAAGCGTCCGGACCGGACCTTCTGCCTGCTGCATTCTCTGCACCGTAAGAGACGGCTCCTCCGAGATGCTGTCGGAAAGGATCTGCATTCTTTTCTTCAGCTGCGTGCGGAGCTCCTGCACGTCCTCCTTCTTCGTCTCGCTGATCCCCTGCTTTTCTGCTCCGCGGATCACGGGAAGCCGTTCCAGCGGATAGGAAGCAACGGAAAGAAGCATCCCGCGGAGCTTCTCCATATCCGTCTCCCGCATTGCTTCTTCCTCCAGCGCGCACAGCTTTCCGAAAAGCTCGTCCTCTTCCTTCTCCAAAAGCTCCTGATAAGGAAACGGGCCGTCCGGAAGCCGCGTGATGCGGAGCATCGCCTGATGAAGCATGGCAAGCTCGGACAAGGCCTGCGCCTGCTCTCTCAGAACCGCCTGATACCACGGGGAAGCAAAAAGGTCTGCCGCGCTCTCTGCGTGATAATCGCCTTTTCTCTCCTCCAGCCAGACCCCCGGATAGGGATGAGAGTCCGCCGCCTGATAGAGATTCCGGATCAGATCTTCCAAGCCCTCATCGCTTCGTCCCGGGCAGAAATAATCCGCGCAGGCAAGAAACGCCGGATCCTTCGCCGCATACTGCTCCTCCAGGAAGCGCTTCATCACATCCTTTTCCAGAAGAGGGCTTTCCGTGTCGTCCATCTGCCGAAATCCCGGGTCCAGCCCAATCTCGCTGAAATTATTGCGCAGAAGGAACGTGCAGAAGCTGTCGATCGTCGTAATCTGCGCATTGTGAAGAAGCGTCTCCTGGCGCTGCAGATGCCGGTCTCCAGGACGCTCTTCCAGCCTTTTCGAAACCGCGCGGGCAATCCGCTCCCGCATTTGGGCCGCCGCCGCGCGGGTAAAGGTCACGACAAGGAGGCGGTCGATGTCCAAGGGCTTCTCGCCCTCACTGATCATGCGGACGATCCGCTCCACCAAAACCGCGGTTTTGCCGCTTCCCGCCGCTGCGGACACCAGCACGTTGTGATTTCTGGCATTTAATATTTTCTTCTGCTTTTCTGTAAATTTGATTGCCACGTTTTCTTTTTTCCTCGTATCATCGCTTTACCGTCCCGCTTCACCCCTCCGCGCAGCTTTCACTGCACGAATCCCCGGGCACAAGAATTCAGCCGGAACGGTACTGCATGAAAACTCTTCCCGGACTCTACCGGATGTCCCGGTAGTCGTACCCCGGAATCCGCACATCGAACCCGCACACATTCTGGTACGGGCAGTAGGTGCAGGCCGAAAGATCCTTGCGGATCCTTACCGGGGAAGCATCCGTTCTTCCCTCCAGAATGTCCTCGGCAAGGAGACAGATTTTCTCCCGGAGCTCGTCCCGAAGCGCCTGATATTCTTCCTGTGAAATCACCCTGCTGGAGGCCGCAAAGCCGCCTTTTTTCAAAAGCTTCACCGGAATGACCTCCGAAGAGGACGCTCCGCTTGCAAGTCCGCGGTCCAGATGCTCCAGAATCTCCGGCTCACTTCCGACAAGGCCCTTCGGGCGAAGGTGTCCCCGGATGCTGTGCGTCTCCATATTCCTCGCCGTTTCCTCACTGGAGCGTCCCATTTCCTCCAGAATGCACGCCGACTCCTTCGCATCCAGCATCGGGTCGTCAAACCGGTAGTACAGCATGGCAGCCGGGATCACCTGCGTGCCCGGCCTTCTTCTCTCAAGGAGTCTGACCTGTGCCTCCATGTACAGCATCAGCTGAAGCTGAAGCCCCGCCCGCATCATCGAAAGGTCCAGATCACGATTTCCGGACTTATAATCCACGATCTTCACGAGGAGCCTTTCCCCCTCGCGGCACAGATCCACCCGGTCAATCCGTCCCTCCAAAACAAGTACCCCGCCGCCCGGAAGATCATATTGGAATGTCCCATCCCGTCCGAAGCTCTGTTCCAGATATGCCGGTTCGAAATCGCCCTGCTGCAGCTGATACTGCAGGGTATCCACGGTCCGCTCAAGGATTCTCTGAAGGCGTTTTATCTGGTAGGTGCTCCTCGCCGTGGCATACAGAATCTGATCATGATACCCGCCTGCCGTCTCTGTAAGGGCGCTCTCTGCCAGTTCCTTTCCCTGCTGTCTGGAATAGGACGCCCAGAGAAGGCCTTTTTCCCGAAGGAGCTGTCCGAACCTCTGCACGCTCTCATGCAGGATGGTTCCGGAATCCTTCGGCTCCAGCGTGTACTCCTCCCGTTCCTTCAGCCTCAGCCCGTACTGAAGGAACTGGCGAAGATAACACTGGGCCGCAGTCTCCAGCCGGGTAACCGAGCCCTGAACCTTTCCCTGATACAGAATCCTCGCCGTCCTCTCTGTGACAGGAACGGGCCGGTAGTGAAGAAAGGCCGCTTCCCTAAGCTGCCGGATTCTTCTTCCTTCGCATCTTCTCCCTGCGCAGAACCCATAGATAGTGAGAAATTCCCGCTCCCTTCCGGCATCCAGCAGATACCGCCCGTCCGCGTAGTCGCGCATGGCGCCTGCAAGAAGTCCCGATGCATCCGCCATCGAAGCCAGCTGCCTTGACGCCGGAAGCTCTTCCGGAATCTCCACCGGAATTCCCGGATACAGCTGCTGCAAAAGTCCGATCAGATACGACGGGCGAAGGCTCCCCCCGTCTCCCGCCGTCTTGACCCAGGAGACATAGAGAAGGTCCTTCGGCTTTGTCATGTTCATGTACAGGTACAGGCGCTGAATGTACATCTGCTGCCGCGGCGTCGGCGCAAGCTCCGCGCCGCTTCCCGAAAGCGCATCCGTTCCCTGCAGAAACTCCCGGTCAAGGTCGGAAATCAGCCCGCCCCTTGAGACACCCTGCGGGATATTTCCGTCGTTTACGCCGAGGAAAAACAGGACCTTCACCTCAGAAAGCCTCGTCCTTTCCATGTCCCCGACAAGAATCCGGTCTGCCTGCTGCGGAAGCGTTCCGAGACGGATTTCTTCGAATCCGGCCTCCACCAGCTCCAGAAAATCCTTCGCGGAGATCTTCTCATCCCCAAGAAGCTCATACAGCTCATCCAGAAGATGAATCACCGCGCCGTAAATCTGGCGGTACTCCATGGAGGCCGCCGTACTGCCTGCCGCCTCAAAGCGGTCCGCCTGCTCCTGCAGCTGCTTACCCGCGCGGATGCCGGTCAGGAACGCGTACAGGGCTCTCGTCCTCTCCATGGCCGTCGCATGTCCCAGGTCCCGCAGAGGTCCAATTCCCGAAAGGAACTTGACCCGCATTTCCTCAAATTCTTCATCAAAGGCCGTTTCCCACCGCTTCCTTGACGCAATTCCGCGCCGCAGGCAGTAATTCTCCAGGCGGTCCACCTCATCCTCCGTAAGGCCGGTGAGGCCGCTTCTTAAATAACGAAACACCGTCTCATAGGTGTAATCGCCATTTCCAATCTCCAGACCGCCGCGAATCGTCTCCGTCAAAGGATTCTGTAGCACCGCGCGGCTGGTATCAAGATAAACAGGAATGCCCATTCTCTCTGCGCCGATCCGGATCTCGTCCTCATAGGCAGGAAGGTTTCCCGTGACAACGGCAAAATCCCGGTAGTGGTAGCCCTTCCTGGCAATCAGCTCACAAATCCGCAGGAACATCTGCCGGACCTCCGCCGCCGGATTGCTGGCAAGGAACAAATGAACGGGAAGATCTGCCCTTGCCTCTCTTCTTTGGTACGGCCGGACCGGATAACGGAACAGCGACTTCTCCAGATGCGCCAGCGCAGGATTTCCCGCAAACCGTGCCGGACTCCTTCGGCCCTCCGCATCTCCAATCTGCCAGTCCTCCTCGTGCACAATTCCGTTCTGCGCCGCCATGCGGCAGATTTGCGCCACGGTCTTCCTTGTGAGAGAAAACAAATCCTGCTCTTCGAACGAAGCTCCCTGCATCACCTCGCGGATCGGTGTGCCGCCATCCTCTCCGTAATCCAGAGAAAAGATGACTTCTCTCGCATTCTGCATCAGGGCAAGAAGGACGCGGTACTGCACCGGTGTAAAGCCGGTAAAGCCGTCGAAAACAATCGTGCTCTCCCGGATCAGCTCCGATCCCGGCACCGCCTCTGCAAGAAGATCCAGGGTCTCTTCGCCCGTGATGTACCGGTTCTTCCGCTCCTCCAGAAAGGCTTCATACAAAACCTTCAGATCACGGAGTCTCGCCGCCAGCCCTCCCTGGCCGCCTGCCGCTGCGCTTTTTGCAAGCTCCTCCGCCTTCTGCGGAGAAATGCCGTACTGCATGAACTCCGAGATGACAGACTTCACCTCCGCGATCATGCCGGGCTTCTCGATGCCGTTTCCGAGAAGGACAAGATCCTTCCGGCAGCGGGACACGAGTCTGCGAAGAAGGAGCGTTTTCCCCATGTCGTCCAGAACGCCCCGCGCATCCGCCCCAACCTCCTCGAAGATACGGTGCGAGAGTCTTCCGAAGGAAAGAACATCCACGTTCAGAATTCCGCCGCGCTCTCCCGCCGCCAGAACCATTTCCTTCTGCGTCTGCATGGTGTACTGATCCGGCACGACGATGAAAAAATTCCCAGAAAAATCCTGCCGGTCCAGGGCCGCCCCGGCCCTTGCCATCGCCCATTTATGAAGCGCACTGCTCTTGCCCGCGCCGGAGGCGCCCAGACAGAATCGATAACCCATGGCTTTATCCTATCCCTTAGCCGCAGACCACCTGCGGCTCTTTCCTTTTTCCCATTATCATACCATGTATTCCGTGCGGCCCACCTCATTTTCCCACAGCAAAACCGCCTCCCCAGCCGTATTCACACGGCCGAAAAGGCGGTTGCTGCATATTCTCTGTAATTCTCTTTATGCGTTGTGGTGCTTCTTCTCCGCTTCATCCGCGAAGTTCTCACCCTGGTGAATCTGAAGGTCCACACCGGTTGTGTTGGGCTCTTCATCCTCGAACTTGTAATCCTTGCCGGGAAGAATTGCGTTCAGGAGAATACCGACAAGGGATCCGGTTGCAAGTCCGGAGAAGCTGATGGCGCCGAAGGAGATGGCACCGGCATCGGAGTAGTTGATACCGATCGACAGAACCAGGATCAGTGCTGCGATCAAAACGTTGCGGCTCTTGGAGAAATCAACGTGCGTCTCAACCAGGTTCCGGACACCGACTGCGGAAATCATGCCGTACAGGACGAGTGAAATGCCGCCGATGGTTGCAGAAGGCATCACCTCGATGATGGCTGCGAACTTCGGGCAGAAGGAAAGGACTGCCGCGATCACGGCTGCAAGACGAATGACTGCGGGATCAAAAACCTTGGTCAGTGTCAGGACGCCCGTGTTCTCACCATAGGTGGTGTTCGCCGGTGCACCGAACAAAGATGCCAGAGTCGTTGCAAGGCCATCACCGGTCAGAGTTCTGTGAAGTCCCGGATCCTTGATGTAGTTTTTGCCGACTGTGGAGGAAATGGCAGAAATATCACCAATGTGCTCCATCATAGTTGCAAATGCAATCGGAACGATGGTAACAACAGAAGCAAACAGAAGGCCTCCATCCAGCTTGCCGCCGGTGAAGATCGAAAATACCGTATTTTCATAATGAATCGGGAAACCGATCCACGCTGCCTCGCGGACAGGCGTGAAATCAATGTTGCCGCTTACCGCAGCGACCAGGTAGGATGCAATAACACCCAGAAGAATCGGGATGATCTTGACCATTCCCTTGCCCCAGATGTTGCAGACGATGACCACAACAATGGCGACCAACGCGATGACCCAGTTCGTCTCGCAGTTCGTGATGGCTGACTTGGAAAGGTTTAATCCGATGGCAATGATGATCGGTCCCGTGACAACCGGCGGGAAGAACTTCATAACCTTGTTGGCGCCGAATACACGGAACAGTCCTGCCAGTACCAGGTAAACAAGCCCTGCACAGGCGACGCCGAAGCAGGCGTATGGAAGCAGCTCACTCGGCGTTCCATCCGCATTCAGCGGTGCGATCGCCGCATATCCGCCAAGGAAGGCGAAGGACGATCCCAGGAATGCCGGAACCTTTCTCTTGGTGATCAGATGGAACAGGAGCGTTCCAAGGCCCGCGAACAGCAGGGTCGTGGAAACATCCAGTCCCGTCAGAAGTGGTACCAGAACCGTTGCGCCGAACATTGCGAACACATGCTGAAAGCCCAGGATTGCAATCTTGGGCGCCCCCAGCGAAGATGCGTCGTAAATAGGCTGATCTCCGACTACAGTTTTCTTTTTGTTACTCATATTTCTCCCTCTACCCGTTACTCCGTAACAGGATTTCATAACAAGGGCCGGGGAAGAACCATTCTTCCCTGGCCTTTGGAATGCACTGTATTCTGAGGCACTCACTCTTCCTCATCAAAAAAACGCTCGACACTCGGTGTCTTGCTCTCTTCCGAAGCTGCTGTCTCTTCCGGTGCGGAAGCTCCTGCCTCTTCCGGCTTCTCCAGGTTCTCCTTCGGAACCTGTGCGTCCGCATTCTCCGCTTCCTCCGCTCCTGACTCTGCCTTACTGGAGGCTGTGGCTGCCTCTGCCGTCTCCTCGGCCTCCTCGTAAATCTCCTCCAGGTCTTCCTCCTTTTCACGGAGAATCTCACGAATCTTCGTTGCCGAGTCCTTTACGGTCTTGCCGACCTCTGTTGCTGCCTCTCCGACGGCATTAAAAACCTCTTCCCCCCTCGGCCCGACTGCTTCCTTCACCTTGTCCATGGCCTGACGGGAGCTGTGCTGAATGGTGGTATACGCTCGATTGGCCGCCTGCTTGATCGTCTCGGCCGTCTCCTCAAACTCGTCCTCATCCGAATCGGACGCACCGCCCTCAAGCTTCTCAATATCCTCGAAGTCCGAAGCGTCAAAGCTCTCCTCTTCCTTCTTCGTCAGATAGCTGTAAACTCCGTATGCCGCTGCTCCGACCAGCGCTGTTCCCAGAATCATCTTCCCAAATTTCCCCATGACAATACCTCCTGCCGCCTTGTTCCAGCAGCCTTCTGATCTGACAGGATCTCTTACAAGGCCTCAGATCTTCCTTATCGGCTGGTCCTCTCATCGAAAGCAATCTGGCAATCTGCTCCTTCAGGACCGCAAATCCAGCTTCATCTATGTCTGGAAGGTTTTTCTCAGTTTATACCACCTCCGTATAAAAAGGAAGTAATCATTGTGCACAAATTTAATTTGTGATAGGCTACTTGATAGACTGATTCAGTCAATTGTGTCTGGTTCTGACCTCTGATGGATTCTGACTGCAATTGCCGGGCAGTCTGCGGACCGTCTCCGCATCGATTTTGGTGGCCAGACGGCATGATAAGAACCGGAAATCGGATTCTCATCCGGAATCATGGATCATTCAGGAATACACATATAGATATGAACGAAAAATTCTACGATCTGAAAAAGGAAAAACAGGACCGCATGATCAACGCGGGACTTCGCATCTTCGCATTGAACGGCTATCATCATGCCAGTACGGATGAGATTGTCAAAGAAGCGAAAATCAGCAAGGGACTTCTGTTCCATTATTTCGGCAGCAAGGCCGGCTATTATGGTTTTCTCTACAGCTATATCTCACGCTATGTCATTTTGGAGCTGCGGAGCGCCATCCGTGATGCCGGAATTGACTTCTGGGAGCTGCAGGACGAAATTCTGGAAACCGAGGGTCATCTCATGGAACAGTACCCTGCCGTTTTCCTCTTCTTCGAATCCGTAAAAATGGAGGACGACAGCGAAGGCCTCTCCGTTCTCGAGGAGCTCGACGCCACCGTCCCCGATGTTTACGATTCCATGCAGGCAAAGGCCCTCACCGGCGGTTATCCGCGGATCAAGGATCTCGAGCATGTCTGCGGCCTGATCCACTATGTGAAGGTCGGCCTGATGCGTGAGCTTTTATACGACCGCACCACACCGATTTCCATGTACACCTCACATGTAGAGCGCTATCTTGATACTCTGAGGGCGCTGACAAAGGGGTGAATATTCCTGCTGAAAGGACGTCCTCTGCTACAGGACGTCCTTTTTATAGGAAAAACGAACCCGTCAGACCTTGAGTATGCCCTTTATGCCTTCAACACCAGCGTCTCATATCCCGCAAGCTTCACGCTGCCGGATACCTCTTCTCCAGTGTAGAGATTCTTCATTGGCTTCTTCACCTGAATCGTCTGTTCTTCCCTGCTGTAATTCAACACGAAGAAATACTTCGCGCTACCCTTCACACGCACCGCAAGCTCGCATTCCTCCGGCAGCTCCACAAGATCCCGATACGGCGTCTTGACGCCGAGCTTGTCGAAGAAGATCTCCGCCGCTTCTCTCGTAAAGGCTCCGCCGAACGAAAGGACCTTTCCTTCTCCGACGGCATGCTCCAACAGCGCAGGAACTCCCTTGTAATAGCTGTTCGCATAGGAAGCAAGGACCTTCGTTCCAGCCTTCGGTTCCAGCTCGTCATTGAACACGGCCGCCTCTATCTTCTCGCCGTCCCAGTCCGCATAAACAGGAGCCTCTTCCTCTGCAACCAGGGTGAACTCCGCAACCTCCGCTCCTGCAAGCTCCCTTGCAAGTCCCGGAAGCTCCTCCTGTACGCATCTGCCGTTTTCGTTCTTAAGACCTGCACGGCAGCCGAAGACAAGAATTCCTCCCTGCTCCACATATTCCTTCAGAACCGCCACCTGCTTCTCATCCAGAATGACCGCGTGCGGGTAGAACAGAACCTGATACTTTTTCAGATTCTCCGCTGTCGTATTGGCACGAAGATATACGAAATCCACCGGTGTATGAGTCATCTGAGAGGCAGTGTAAATTCCCATCCGGCTGGCATTCTCCACGCCGCCGTGCCATACATCCAGCTCAGCGTCAAACTTGTTGTCGTAGGTCTCGACCACGCCGATCTTCGCCTCATACTCCGAGCCCGCCAGCTCCGAAATCGCTTCGAATTTTTTATGAATCTCGCGGATTTCACGGATTCTGCGGTTCTCACGGCTGCTGTAATCCAGGATGCCGTGCCAGTAAATCTCCGTCCCCATGGTACTGGTTCTCCAGCGGAAATAGCTGATATAGTCCGCACCATGTGCAATGCTCTGCATCGTCCAGAGGGTAATCTGCCCCGGTCTCGGCGTCGGCGCCTCCATGCCGGTGTTCCAGCCGTTCGCGCCGGACTGCTGCTCCATAATGCCATAGATGCCCTTCAGGGAACGCACCTCATCCAGATTCATGCACCACATCCGGTCCTTGAGTGAGTTCTGCTCAATAAAATGTGAATTCAGTCCGTAAGCCATGTTCGGATAAGAATCATAGGTCATAAAGTCCAGACTCTCCTCCGTCATGCGGTGATTGTCCAGATCCCCGAACAGGCCGTTTGTCGTGATGAAATCCCCGGGCTTTATATACTTGCGGAGGATGTCGCTCTGAAGCTTCGCCCAGCGGCAGGCGCTGTCCGAAACAAATCTCTTGTAGTCCAGCACCTCATGCGGATTCGTGTTGTTGCTGAGGGTCGTTCTCGGAACATACACCTCACCCCAGGAGGTATATGTCTGATTCCAGAAGGCTGTGCCCCAGGCCGTGTTCAGATTCCCGATTGTCCCGTACTTCTTTTTCAGGAACTCGCGGAATGCCAGCGTGTCGCTCTCGGAATAGAACTCATTCATCTCGCAGTTGATCTCATTATCCAGCTGCCAGCCGATGATCGCCGGATGCTTCGCATAATGCTCTCCCATCCGCTCCACCAGATTTCTGGTGAATCTCTGATAAATCACAGAGTTATAGTTGTAATGCCGTCTCCCCCCGTGGCGGTAAAGAACGCCGTCCTGTCTCGCATTCAAAACCTCCGGATACTTGTCCGTCATCCATGCGGGCGGAGTCGCCGTGGGCGTACAGAAAATCACATGCATGCCCTTCTTCTCACAAAGGTCCAGAAATTCATCGAAGAACTCCCAGGTATACTCCCCTTCCCTGGGTTCGAACTTGTTCCAGGAAAACTCCGCAATCCGGATCACCTCGATGCCGGTGTCCAGCATGCGCTCCAGATCCCCTTCCCACATGCTCCTATCCCAATGCTCCGGATAATAATCCGTTCCCATAATGATTCGATCGCCGTTCAAAATGTAGCTCATATAATTCCCTTCCTTTTCCTGATCTGCTGCCCCTCGCAGCAATTTTTTACATCATATCTTTCACAGTCTGTTCTATCAATGACCATTCTTTAGATGAAATATTTAATATCTCATCGTCCATACCGCGGTTCCGGCATATTCCCCAAACTTTTTTACCCGGATTTATATAAATCTCCGTTTTTTAAGGTCACAGCATATTTGTTTTCTTCCAAACATTTTTTTCGGCTATAATATCAGCAACTGCATAGTGATCAGGCATTTCTTACTGTAAATCCTTCGCCGCATCTTTTCTATTTTCCAAAGCTTATGCAGCAAATCCATTCTTCATTTCTCAGCATTTGATTTCAAAATCTCTTTCTCTTCTCTTCATTTATCAGGAGCTCTTATGAACATCTCAAATGAAACAACTCTTCCCGCTGTATCTGTGAACCGTTTCCACAAGGACCGCCTTTTCAAGGCTCTGTTCGGCTCAGAACAAAGAAAGAAACTCACGCTTGATCTTTATAACGCAATTCATAATTCCAGCTACCAGAATCCTGAAGACATCCATATCAACACTCTTGAGGATGTCATATATATGGGTATGAAAAACGATGTTTCCTTCCTGTTAGCCGACAGTATGAACCTTTATGAACAGCAAAGCACGCAGAATCCCAACATGCCGCTACGTTTCTTCTTATATGCCGCGCATCTGTATGAAAAATACATAAAGGCAAATGATCTGGAAAAATATCTCTATTCCTCCAAGGGGATCGCTCTTCCCGCGCCCAGTCTCGTTATGTTATATAATGGAAAAGGGGAAAACCCTACAGAATATTTATTTCTTTCTGATGCTTTTGAACAACATGCAGATTCTGACATTCAGGTGCGCGTCCGCGTAATAAATATCAGTTATCCGAACGGTTCTGATATTCTGAAGCATTGCAAACCACTTCGTGATTATGCTTACGTGGTTCATGCATTCCAAGCCGGCCGCGCAAACAAAGGTAACATGAAAGCTCTTCAGGAGGCAATTGCCTCCATGGAGCCCGGAGATGTTCAAAACTATCTGCTGGAGCATCAATACGAGGTGATGGATATGCTGCTTACCGAATATAACGAAGAGAAAACTCTCAAATGTGAACGGGATATCGGGTACCTGAAGGCGCTGATAGATCTTGTGCAAAAGGGCCTGCTAAAACCGTCTGATGCTGCCAGTCAGGCTCATCTGAGCGAGGATGAATTTCAAAAAGAGATGGCGCGTATAACTGTGCAGCATCAGTAGACAAAATAAACCGTCCGGATCAGGGAATGATCGTTCCGTCCGTATGAAAAATCAGGCTTTCCAGGCCCGGATCAGCCTTTTGCATCCTTCCCGGATCTCCTCTTCTGTGAGAGCCGCGTAGCCAAGGAGAATGGCGGGGGATGCCTTCTGCCCGTCCGGAAGCCCCTGCGGAAGATACTGCTCCGACATCGGATACACCAGAACGCCTGCTTTTCCTGCTGCCGCAGCAAGCTCCCGCTCCGGTCCGGAAATCCGTTCCCGGTTTTCCCGATCTTCTCCCTTTGCAGCACAGGAAGAATCTTTTCGCTGCAGCACGAGATGCAGACCCGATCCCTGTCCGCGAATGTCAAATTTCTTCTCCAAAGGCTTCAAGAGTTCCAGCATCAGGTCATGCTTTGCCCGGTAACGGTTCCGCATCCGGTTGAGATACCGCTCGAAAAAGCCGTCCTGAATAAATTCATTCAGAATCGCCTGGTCAAGCCGCGGCACAGTGCAGGAAAGAAACCCTGCCCTTTCATGAAAGGCGGCCAGCAGATTCTTCGGCAGGATCAGGTAGCTGACACGGATCGCCGGTGCAATCGACTTGGAAAACGTTCCCAGATAAATGACATGTCCTCTCTCATCCATGGACTGCAGGGACGGAACCGGCCTTCCGCGGTACTTGAATTCCGAGTCATAATCGTCCTCGATGAGGTACCGGTTCTCCCCAGCCGCAGCCCAGGAAAGGAGCTCTGCTCTTCTCGGATACGGCATCACCGTTCCGGTCGGAAACTGCCTCGCCGGCATGAGATAGGCAAGGCGGCACCCGGACCTCTCCAGTGCATCCGCACACATTCCTCCGGCATCGCTCCGGATCGGCTCCACCGAGAATCCCATGGCCTGCATCACCTGCGCCGCACGAAGGTACGTCGGGGATTCCATCCCGATCCGCGAATCCTCCAGAAGAACGCCAAGAAGCATCATCAGATAGTCGTTTCCTGCCCCGATGACAATCTGCTCCGGATCGCAGTGGCATCCCCGCGACAGATGAAGGTAACGGGCAATCGTCGTCCGAAGCTCCGCATCCCCCTGCGGATCGCCCCGCCGGAACAGGTCCGCACGGTCTCCTGTCAGAATTCCCCGAAGGATCCGCCTCCACGTCGCATAGGGGAAAACCGACATGTCGATCGTGCGCGGAGAGAAATCAATCCTGCTTCCGCTCTCCGCCGCGGATTTTTCTCCTGTTCCGGTTTTTCCCTTATCTTTTCTTTCGTCAGATCGCTTCCTGACCGCCTGCTTCGGGATATTTCCCGGGATTTTCGGATAATAACCAAACCGGTCAATCTCAGGGAAATCCGGAATGTTCTGTGTCTCGCAGACATAGGCTCCGCTCCCTCTCCGGATCACGAGGTACCCTTCCTCTTCGAGCTGTTCATAGGCGAGCTCCACCGTTGTCCTCGCAATTTTCAAGTTGGCGGCAAGGCTTCTTGTCGAAGGGAGCTTTTCCCCGGCGAGGAGCTTCCCCGTCCGGATCTCCTCTCGAATGTGCTCGTAAATCTGTTCATACAAATGCCGCCCGCTCCCGGGCTGCAGCTCCATGCTGAGTTCCATCGTCGTGCTCCCCAATACCTTTCTGAATCCAACACGCCCAAAGTCGTTTCCACAAAAGCCGTTCCGAATCCGGTGCTGATAATCCGCTCCTTGAGGGCCGTCCGGAATCCGATGCGCAAGGCAAATGGCCTCTTCAAGTTTATATCACTTCGCAATGCAGCAGATAGCAGAAAAAAAGGATCCTCAGGCCACAGGCCCGAAGATCCTCCTTCTGCTATCAACTTCCCATAAACCGGTCCGCTTCCCGATCATTTCTTCGGCAGCTTGAACGAGCTCTTCAGAGACACAATCCGGTTGAACACCGGCGCGCCATCCTTCGAGTCCTTGGAATCTGCGCAGAAGAAGCCATTCCGGACGAACTGGAACCGGTCATATGCCTTCGCTTCCTTCAGCGCCGGCTCACACCATGCCTGTACCGTCGTCAGGCTGTTCGGGTTGAGGTTCAAAGAGCCGTCCTCGTTATAGACACCCTTCTCCTCATCAATGATATTCTCATACAGACGAACCGGGAGCTGCACTGCATCCTGTGCATTGACCCAGTGAATGGTTCCCTTTACCTTGCGTCCCTCGAAGCCGCTGCCGGACTTCGTCTGCGGATCATAGGTGCAGTGAACCACCGTCACATTGCCAGCATCGTCTGTCTCATACGAAACGCATTTGACGAAATACGCATACATCAGGCGGACTTCATTCCCGGGATAGAGTCTTTTGTACTTCGGAACCGGCTCTGCCATGAAGTCTTCCCGCTCGATCCAGAGCTCACGCGAGAACGTGAGCTTCCGGCTTCCCAGCGCCTCATTTTCCAGATTGTTCGGAGCCTCCAGCTCCTCGCTCTGTCCTTCCGGATAGTTGTCAATGACAAGCTTCAGCGGATTCAGGACAGCCAGCATACGGCTGCAGGAGGGCTTCAAGTCCTCACGGATGCAGTATTCCAATGCTGCGTAATCATTGACTGCCTGACTCTTGGATACGCCTGCCATCTCCACAAACTTCTTGATGGAGGACGGCGTGTAGCCGCGGCGGCGAAGGCCGGAAATGGAAACCAGTCTCGGATCGTCCCATCCGTCCACGATTCCATCCTCAACCAGACGCTTGATGTAGCGCTTTCCGGTCACCACATTCTTAAGATAAAGCTTGGCAAACTCGATCTGACGGGGCGGCTGCGGGAACTCCGCTTCTCTTACAACCCAGTCATAGAGCGGTCTGTGATCCTCGAACTCCAGCGTGCAGATGGAATGCGTGATTCCCTCAATCGCGTCCTCGATCGGGTGCGCGAAGTCGTACATCGGATAGATGCACCACTTGTCCCCGGTGTTCTGATGCGTCAGGTGCGCCACACGGTAAATGATCGGATCCCGCATATTGATGTTGGACGAGGTCATGTCAATTTTCGCGCGGAGCGTCTTTTCGCCGTCAGCGTATTTCCCGTCCTTCATCTCCTGGAACAGCTGCAGGTTCTCCTCCACGGAGCGATCCCGCATCGGATCGTTTTTGCCGGGCTCTGTGAGCGTCCCGCGATACTCGCGCATCTCCTCCGCCGTAAGGTCGGACACATAAGCCTTTCCCTTGCGGATCAGCTTCAGCGCGATCTCATACATCTGGTCAAAATAGTTGCTGGCAAAAAAGAGTCTGTCCTCATAATCTGCCCCCAGCCACTTGACATCCTCCTTGATGGATTCCACGAATTCGGATTTTTCCTTCGTCGGATTCGTGTCATCGAAGCGGAGATTGAACTTGCCGCCGTATTCCTTTGCAAGGCCGTAATTCAGAAGAATACTCTTCGCATGGCCGATGTGAAGGTAGCCGTTCGGCTCCGGCGGAAAACGGGTCTGTACATGATCGTACCGTCCCTCTGCCAGGTCCTTGTCAATTTCCAGCTCAATAAAATTCTTGTTCTCTCCGTTGAGGGAATCAATCTTCTCCGTTCCGTCCCCGGAGCGCTTGATCTCATCTGTGCTCATATTGTTTTTATCCTTGTAAACGTTCTTCGGTTCCACGAACCGTCAGTGAAAGCATCCACAAAACCAGCATGACGACCACAGCCGCAAATATGCCGGAATGGTCCTTTTGCTCTGCAGTCGCCATGCATAAAATTGATCCCGAATTATTTCTCGTTGACACTGTAGTTCGGAGCTTCCTTCGTGATCTGAATGTCATGAGGATGATTCTCACGAAGCGACGCATTCGAAATCTTGACGAAGCGTCCATTCTCCTGCAGCTCCTTGATGGTGTGAGAGCCTGTCAGTCCCATACCGGAACGAATGCCGCCCATCAGCTGGAACACCGTGTCCTCGACCAGTCCCTTGTAAGCCACACGGCCTTCTACACCTTCCGGAACCAGCTTCTTCGCATTCTCCTGGAAATAACGGTCCTTGGAGCCATTCTCCATTGCAGAGATGGAGCCCATTCCGCGATATACCTTGTAGGTTCTGCCCTGGAAGAGCTCGGTTGCTCCCGGAGACTCCTCGCAGCCTGCAAAGATGGAACCCATCATGCAGACATTGCCGCCTGCTGCCAGAGCCTTGACCATATCTCCGGAGTACTTGATGCCGCCATCGGCAATGACCGGAATTCCATATTCCTTTGCCACCGCATAGGCATCCATAATCGCCGTGATCTGCGGAACGCCGCAGCCCGTAACGACACGCGTGGTGCAGATGGAGCCGGGGCCGATACCAACCTTCACGGCATCGGCGCCAGCCTTGATCAGATCCGCAGCACCCTCACCGGTTGCCACATTTCCGGCAATCACATCCAGATCCGGATAAGCGTCCTTGATCATTCTAAGGCAGCGCAGTACGTTCTCCGAATGCCCGTGAGACGAATCCAGAACTACGCAGTCAACCTTCGCATTGACCAGAGCCTCGACACGGTCCAGAACATTGGCCGTAATGCCGACCGCTGCACCGCACAAGAGACGCCCCATCGAATCCTTCGCGGCAAGCGGGTACTTGATGGTCTTCTCAATATCCTTGATGGTAATGAGTCCTACCAGATTGTAATCGTCATCGACAATCGGAAGCTTCTCCTTCTTGGAGGCAGCCAGAATCTTCTTCGCCTCTTCCAGCGTCGTGCCCGCATGTCCGGTCACAAGATTCTCCGAGGTCATAACCTCGCTGATCTTCTTCGTATAGTCGGTCTCAAACTTCAGATCACGGTTTGTGATGATACCGACCAGTTTCCTGCCTTCCGTAATCGGAACACCGCTGATCCGGAACTTGCGCATCAGATCCTCCGCGTCAGCAAGCGTATGATCCGCAGACAGATAGAAGGGATCCGTAATGACGCCGTTCTCGGAGCGCTTTACCTTATCCACCTGGTCTGCCTGGTCCTGAATCGACATGTTCTTATGGATGATACCGATACCGCCCTGTCTTGCCATGGCGATTGCCATACGGTCCTCAGTAACCGTGTCCATTCCCGCACTCATCATGGGGATATTCAGCCGGATCTTCTTCGTCAGGTTGGTGCTTACGTCAACCTGGTTCGGCACAACGGTCGAATACGAAGGGACCAGCAGGACATCGTCAAAAGTAATTGCTTCTCCGATAATTCTTGCCATACTTTCCTCCTCATATGCAATACATTGTCTGCAGCCGGGCCTCCTGAAAGCAGAGCAGGAACGCCTGTTCCGATCTCTTCCGATCCCGGTTATAAGATATAAGAAACAGGACACGAACCTTTCAGCCCGTATCCTGTTCCGTTACCTTTGTCCTATCGTTTATTCGGTAAAAACCTTTCTGGGTGCGAACATCCGGACAGCATTCAGGAGCTTTTCTCCATCCGAATCTGCAAGATCAAGGATCAGCTTCTGATTTCCCTCCAGATAGCAGTAATAGGTCGTTGCCGCCCTCTCACTGTCATGCGAGGAAAAATCCTGCTCCTTCAGATTCTGACGATTCCGATAGCTGTCCAGCTGGTGAGAATTCATGGGAGCAAGAATCTCCATCTTGTCCAGATCATACTGAGCGATGGCCTTCCTCTTCTCCTTGTTCATGATCTTCGCCACACGGAGCTCCCGATCCACCAGAGAGTATTCATAATCCACATTGCTGTTCATGACTGCCAGATATGCCCCAATGGCCGCAAGGACACCGAGAGCAATCGGGATCAATGCCCACAGGCCGATCACCCCCATCATCGTCAGACCTCCCAGAAGGAACAAGGCGGCCAGAATGACACAGACGACCTTTGCCACTCCGATCAGCGCATTTTTCTTACAATTGACAACAACTTCAATAATTCCGAGTTCCATGCAAATACCTCTGCTGCTTTTCAAAACCGAATTTAAGATATCTTATTACTTTTCAAACAAATATTCAAGGAATTGCTGGCACGTTTCCGGGTGCTTTGTATTTGCCACTATGCCATAGATGCAGACCGTGTCCGGGTAGTTCCCATTTCTCTGAATGTACGGGGCATCCGTGCAGATAATCCCGACCGGAACCGGATCGTCCATGTCCGCAGGATCCGGGTTCACAAAGCTCTCCTGCTTCTCAAAGGCGCGTGCAGCTGCCTCGTCGTCTTCCGCATCTGTGCTGTCTGCCGCAGCAGTATCTGTTCCCTCCTTGTCATCCTGTGCATCCTGCATGGCGACTGCCTTTGTCCGATCGATATAGTAGAAACGGTCCTCATATTTTTTCAATGTATCTGCATCCAGTACCTCGCGCAAATCCTTGAATTCCCCGTTGTACGCATAATGGTTAAAATACCATGCATCCATGACGGCCACATCAATCTGACCGGCTGCGGTTTCTGCCATGATCTTCTGAATGGCATACATATCATATTCCGAGGAAGAGCTGTTGCCCGGCGTCAGTATCTCCGAAAGATCCGCAAACACATCGGACTGCCCTGCGTCAATGTCCGCATACTCCATGAAGTCCGCGCTCAGATCCTCCTGCTGCGTATCCTGCACCGATGCATTCAGAAACATCGTGCCGAATACATACGGCTTATAGGTTGCATAATGATAAATCAAAGAAATCACCAGTCCGCCCACCAGAACAGTGATCAGCGTCGGCACCAGGCAAGGTGCGCCCTGATTCCCTTTCCCTTTAATTTCTTCCTCTGCTCCCGGATCTCATCGTTGATTGCCATAATAAAACACCCTTTCCCTGCTTTTCATAGAAGACTTGCTTCTTTCCTTCCCGCGTCCTTGCCGGGAAATGCGAATGCTCTCAGCACTTCCTGCGAAAAAAGAAGCAAATACCATCATATAAGAAAACAGTGAAAGAGTGTTAATGAAAATTCTATGAAGCCGGCACCCGCCGCCTTCGAATACACGAGGAGAAATCTGTGAAGGCAGTTTCTCCGATGTGGGAGCAAGCACGCGCAGTGTGTTACAACTGTGTCTCTACGAAAATCGAATAAATCGCACGGATTGCCTTCTCGTAATCCGAATTCTCCACACCAATGATGATGTTCAGCTCAGAAGAGCCCTGATCAATCATACGGACATTGACATGTGCATGTGCCAGAGCAGAGAAAATTCTTCCGGAGGTTCCACGCTGTGCCTTCATGCCGCGGCCCACCACCGCGATAAGCGCAAGATCCGCCTCAATCTCAATGGCATCCGGATCCGCCAGACGGTGAATATCCGCCACCACCTGCTGCTCCTTGTGCATGAATTCACTCTCATGCACAACAACCGTCATCGTATCGATTCCGGAGGGCATGTGCTCAATGGACATGCCGTTCTCCTCGAAGGCCTGCAGAACCTTGCGGCAGAAGCCGACCTCGGAATTCATCATATCCTTGGAGATCAGGACCGCACAAAAGTCCTTCTTGCCGGCAACACCAGTAATGGTGTAGCCCGATTTCTGGCAGGTGCTCTCCACAATCCAGGTCCCATCGTCCTCCGGCTTGTTCGTGTTCTTGATGTTAATCGGAATGCCTTCATGCCGAACCGGAAAAATAGCATCCTCATGCAGAACACCGGCTCCCATGTAAGACAGCTCACGGAGCTCCTTGTAGGTAATCGTATGAATGGCAACCGGATTGTCCACGACTCTCGGATCCGCCACAAGGAAGCCGGACACATCCGTCCAGTTCTCATAGACACCAACGTGGCAGGCTCCCGCCACGATGGAACCGGTGATATCCGATCCGCCGCGCGAGAAGGTCTTCACCCTTCCGTCCGCACCGCACCCGTAAAATCCCGGAATCACTGCATTTTTCAAGCCGGAAAGCTTCTCTTCGGTCTTTTTCTTCGTCTTTGCCTCATCAAGCTGACCATCCTGGTCAAAGAAAATGATCTCCGCCGCATCCACGAATGTAAAGCCGAGATACTTCGCCATGACATGTCCGTTCAGATACTCGCCTCGGGAAGCCGTGTAGTCGCGGTTCGGCTCGTTCTTCAAATTCTCCTCAATGGTCCGAAACTCATCTTCCAGCGAGTATTTCAGGCCGAGGCCCTGAATGATCTCATTGTAGCGGGACTGAATCTCGCGGAACGGATCCGTGAAGTCCTTGCCCTCCGCCGCAAGATCATAGCAGCGGTACAGAAGATCCGTGACCTTCGTGTCACCGGAAAACCGCTTTCCGGGTGCTGAAGGAACCACGTAGATCCTGCTCGGGTCCGCATGGACAATCGCACCGACCTTCTGGAACTGTTTTGCATCCGCAAGAGAGCTTCCGCCGAACTTGACAACCTTTTTCATTTTCTTCCTCCATTCACGCCTGTCACAGACAGGAGCGTGAAACTTTATGTGCACCTTCCCCGCTGGGGCAAATCCATCCTCCGCCTTACAGCACGCGGATGCTCTTCTTATAGGATGGAATCTGTGCGATCTTCTCCTGGAACTCTGCCTCACAAATCAGAGGAGTCACAAACGCAAATTCCTCCGGAAGCTTCTCGTTGACCACAATCCGGATCTCTCCGCCAAAGAGATTAGTCGCCTTCACAAGATCCTTCTTGTCAATTCTCACGAAGTAGCGGTCCTTCCACTCCATCGGATCCTCGAGATCCGCATCCTGGTTGGTAAGACCGATATTGATGTTGGTTCCAATGCTGCGGACGCACTCCACGACATCCGAAACCACGGCGCTCGCCGTCGGAAGCTTTCCTGCTCCGCTTCCGTAGAACATCAGGTCACCGACCATGTTGCCGTGCACCAGAATGCCGTTATAGACATCGCTGACGCCGTACAGCGGATGATCAACGGAGACCAGATACGGTGCCGTCCGGACGTAAACCTTTCCGGTCTGCGGATTGTGACGGCATACGCCAAGGAGCTTGATCGCGCCGTGGAGCTGTTTTGCATAGCCGAAATCATCCGTGTCAATCTTCGTAATACCTTCGCAGGGAACCTGAGAGAACTTCACATTGCCGCCAGTGACAAGAGAAGCCAGAATGGCAATCTTGCGGCAGGGATCGTACCCTTCAATATCCGCCTCCGGATTCTTCTCCGCATAGCCGTTGTCCTGCGCCTGCTTCAGTGCGACGTCAAAGGCAAGTCCCTCCTTCTCCATCTTCGTCAGGATATAGTTCGTTGTCCCATTCAGGATCCCCATGATCGATGTGATGAATTCCTGCGAGAATGAAGTGCGCAGCGGGCGGAGAATCGGGATGCCGCCGCCGACGCTCGCCTCGAAGAGATAGCTGCAGTGATGCTCCTTCGCCGTAACGGCCAGAATGCCGCCGAGAGCATCCACCAGCTCCTTGTTGGAGGTGCACACGCTGATGCCCTTCTCCAGTGCCTTCTTCGAGAAGGTAAACGCAGGCTCCTTTCCTCCCATGGTCTCGCAGATCACGCGGATCTCCGGATCGTTCAAAATCATGTCAAAATCGTGAACCACACGGTCCGCATACGGCGAATCCGGGAAATCCCTCAGATCCAGAATATACTTAACATGAATTCCCTCCGGAAAATCACGGCGAATTTCTTCCTGATTCCGGTCAATGACCTCTGCGACACCGCTTCCTACGGTGCCAAATCCAAGTATTGCAATTTCTACCATGTGTTTACCTCCCTTGCCGCCTGAAGAATTCCGCCATAAGCGAATCTCCTGATGCAATCCTGCAGCTCCTACGCGCCATTGACTCTGATCTTCCGGACACCGGAGAGCTGCTCCAGGTGCCCCAGCAGAGTGCTGATGTTGTCACCGCTTTTCAAAACCTGAATGCTGATGCTGACCGAAGCGATTCCCCCGATTGGAATGGACTGATGAATCGTCAGGATATTCGCGCCGAAATCCGCGATCTCACCGAGGATATCCGACAAAACTCCCGTCTCGTCGCTGATCTCCAGCGACAGCGTCAGCGTCATTCCCATCATGCTGCTGTGAAATTCCTCGATATCATTCTTGAATTTGTAGTAGGAGCTGCGGCTGATTCCAACCTGATCCACTGCCTCCTGAATCGTCCTTGCCTTCCCGGCGGACAAAAGCCGGTTGACCTCGACGACCTTCTGCAGTGTTTCCGGAACCGCCCGCTTCCGAACCAGATAAAAATCAGAATTCATTGTTCTTCTCTCGCGGACATTTGTGCGTCAACGTTGGATATCCTACCACCCGCGCACATGGATTGCAAGAAAATTTGACCGCCTTTACTTTATTCCGTTAAAATGTTAAAATTTCACCACGCAAAAGCGTGAAAACATGAAAAAATCACTTGCCATCGGGCAAGTCCGAGTAATCGCGAGGAGAAATCTGCGCAGGCAGTTTTTCCGATGCGGGAGCAAACACACGCAGTGTGTTCGCTCGAAACAGGAGAAGCTGTCATCAGACAGCTTCGAGTGATTTTGACAATTCTGAAACCGGGGGTACAATATCATGAACAAGAAAATACATACGGAAGCTGTTGACCAGCTTTTTGAGGGAATTCTTGCGCTGCGCAGTAAAGACGAGTGCTATGACTTCTTCGAGGATCTGTGCACAGTCAATGAGATTCTTTCTCTCTCCCAGCGCTTTGAGGTTGCCGCTATGCTGCGCGATCATGAGACCTATCTGAAGATCGCCGAGCAGACCGGAGCCTCCACTGCCACCATCAGCCGCGTCAACCGCTCCTTAAACTACGGGAATGACGGCTATGAAATGGTTATGGAACGCATCAAAGAAAACAACGGCGAAGGTGCTTCTTCACAGTAACAGCCCTGCCGGGCAGTATGTCCGGCTCTTTTTCATCGGAGTACTGCTGTATCTGGCAGCAGTACTTCCTTTTATTCTGTACCGCGGCGGCATCTTCTTCTACTACGGCGATTACAACGTACAGCAGGTTCCCTTCTATATTTTTGCACACCGCGCCGTCCGAAACGGCACCTTCTTCTGGAACTTCCATCTTGATCTTGGCTCTTCCATGGGCGGAAGCTTTGCGTTTTATCTGTGGGGCAGCCCTTTTTTCTGGTTCTCCTGTCTTTTCCCGGAAAAATGGATTCCTTATATGATGCCGTTTTTCATGTCACTCAAATACGGCACGGCCCTGTGCACCTCCTATGCGTGGCTGCGCACCCAGACAAGAACAAACCGCGGAGCGCTCCTTGGCGCATTCCTGTATGCCTTTTCAGGCTTCCAGGCCTGCAACATCGTCTTCCAGCACTTCCATGAGGCCGTGGCCTTCTTCCCGCTCTACCTTCTTGCACTGGACCGCTGCCACCAGGCACTCACCTGCAATGCAGGCAGCATTTCCCAGAAAAAACGCGGAATCCTCGGCTTTGTTCTCATGACCGCAGCCATGTCCGTCATCAATTACTTTTTCTTCTTCGGTCAGGTCCTGTTCCTCGCGGTTTATTTCCTGATCCGCTACGCTTCTTCGCAGAAAATCAGCAGAGCCTTGAAGGAAATCCTTCAGCTTGCCCTTGCGGGGACACTCGGGCTTGCCCTTTCCGCATTTTTCCTCGTGCAGGTTCTGGATACCGTCTCCGGCAACACGCGCCTGTCCGACATTCTCCTTGGCTATAACATGGTCGCCTACTCCGAGCCGACCACGCCTCTTGCCATTCTGAAGTCCTTTTTCATGCTGCCGGACATCGTCGGCAGGGGAACGCTCTTTACCAGCGAACAGATTCGCAACAGTTCCCTGTCGCTGTTCGTTCCGTGCTTTGCCGTATCAGGCGCTATTGCGTACCTTCGCGCGCACCAGAAGAGCTGGAAGAAGACTCCCCTTCTTACCTGCCTCG
>CALEFO010000214.1 GCA_937877165.1 uncultured Lachnospiraceae bacterium
TTTTTATGGTAGAGCTGTCGGCGGCCTGTCTGATCCTGATTCTGGCAGTACTGCTGATTCTTGATGCAATTGTATATGGTTTCGGCGCGGCGGTCCGGGCGATTCGCCCGCAGACGGAGGAAGAGGAGTCCCAGGAGAACACGGAGCCGGGAGCTTCCTCCGAGAGGGAGCAGAAGATCCGCGCGCGAAGGCGCAGGATTCTGGACGCGGTTCTGAAGAACCAGGCGGATTACGTGGATACGGTTCAGCTGGTGACGGCCTGTGTCAACATGATTGTTGGCGCAGTTTACGGCGTCGCCGTGTCAAGGCTTCTTCGGAGCCGTCTGGAAGCGCTGTTTCCGGATGGACTGCAGGGGGACTGGATTCGGGTTCTGTCCCTTATCCTTGCATGGTTGATCGTTCTGTATGTGATTCTGGTTGTCGGCGTGCAAATCCCGAAGCGCCTTGGAGGTGCCCATCCGGAGAAATGGGTGCTGCACGGCGGGAGCGTTTTTCATGCACTGATGATCGCGGCACTTCCCTTAACGCGGCTTGTCAGCGCTTCTGCGAAGGGAATTCTGTTCCTGTTCGGAATTCGTGGGAACCCTCTGCAGGGCGATGTGACGGAGGAGGAAATCCGTTCCATGCTCAACGAGGGTCATGAGCAGGGCGTGATTGACCAGTCGGAAGCGGAGATGATTACGAACATCTTCGAGTTTTCGGACAAGGAAGCGGCGGACATTATGACGCATCGCAACGACATCATCGCGCTGGAGGATGAGATGGAGCTTTCGGACGCGATGACCTTTATGCTGCAGCAGCACAATTCGCGTTTTCCCGTCTATCATGAGAATATTGATGACATCATTGGCATTATGAATTTCCGCGATGCCGTGCGCTACCGGGAGGAGCATCCGGCACAGGAGAGGAAAAAGCTCTGTGACTGCGAGGGTCTTCTTCGCGAGGCGGATTTCGTTCCGGAGACCAAGGACATCGATGATCTGTTCCGTCAGATGCAGAAGAAAAAGACGCAGATGGTCATCGTCATTGACGAGTATGGCCAGACCTCGGGCCTCATTGCCATGGAGGATATTCTGGAGGAGATTGTCGGCAATATCATGGATGAGTACGATGTGGACGAGAATCACATCACGCCCACGGCCAACAAGAATGAGTTCATCATCGACGGCAGAACGCCGCTGGAGGATCTGACGAAGCGGTTCGGCATCGAATTCGACGACGACCGGTATGAAACCGTCAATGGCTTTCTGATGTCGCAGATGGACAAGGTGCCGGAGGCTAACGAGCATTTCACCACGGATTACGGAGGGTTCCGTTTTCATGTGCTGTCGGTGGAGGACCGGCAGGTGCAGAGAGTAGCGCTTACAAGGATCTGATAGAAATACAGAAACCATAAAATCCAGAAATGGGACAAGATAAAAAGATTGGAAGAATAAAGGAGAAAAACAATGTCAGGACATTCTAAATTCGCGAACATCAAGCACAAGAAGGAAGCAAACGACGCGGCAAAGGGAAAGGTTTTCACCATCATTGGCCGTGAGATCGCCGTTGCGGTTAAGGAGGGCGGACCGGATCCGAACAACAATTTCAAGCTGGCGCAGGTCGTTGCCAAGGCGAAGGCAGCCAACATGCCCAATGACACCATCGAGCGCGGCATCAAGAAGGCCGCCGGTGACGTGGACAACGTCAACTATCAGCAGAACACCTACGAAGGCTATGGCCCGGGCGGGGTTGCCATCATTGTAGAGACACTGACCGACAATGTAAACCGCACGGCTTCCGATGTCCGTTCCGCATTTTCCAAGGGAAACGGATCGATGGGAACCAAGGGAAGCGTTTCCTTCATGTTCGATCAGAAGGGTCAGATCGTCGTGGACCGCGAGGAATATGACGGCTCTGCCGATGACCTGATGATGGTTGTGCTGGATGCAGGTGCTGAGGACATTCAGGAGGAAGAGGATTCGCTTGTCATTCTGACGGCTCCGGAGGATTTCGACGCGGTTTCCAAGGCGGTTGCGGATGCGGGCATTCCGACCGTCAGCGCAGAGATTACCATGATTCCCCAGAACTATGTGACCGTAACGGACGCCGATGCCATCAAGGGTCTGAACATCATCCTGAACAAGCTGGATGAGAGCGATGACGTTCAGAATGTCTATCACAACTGGGAGAATCAGGACAGCGATGACTGAGGACCATAAGATTCACAATCCGCTTCCGGATCCCGTGAAGGGTCGGAGGCAGGAGCTGGAATTCCCCATTCAGGATGTGGAAGAGGGAGAATGGGACAAGCTTGCGGACCAGGCGGATTTTCCGGATCCGGAAGATCTGAAGGACGCAAGAGAGGATGATTTTGATGTGCGGATCTCAGAGGAAGATGATTTCGACCTCTGAGATCCTTGGCGCATTCGGACAGGTCGTCAGGAGGCCGATCGATGGCAGCACCTGAATTTCCTGCAGGGAAATTCGGAGGATGCGGAACCGTTACGGTTTGTACAGGATTCATGGCAGCGAACACAAGGAAAAGAACAACTTCATCGGGAACAAGGAGCGGGAGCCGTTCCTCTTCTGCGGGAAGCAGAGGGACCTCGTCCAGGAAAACGGCAGGAGGAGCCGCCCGCTCTTCATCCAGAGCCAGGACCACTTCGACCGGCAGAGGGAGAAGTGCGTCTTCTGCAAGGACATCAGGGCGCGCGTCTTCCGGCTTGCGAAGGGGAGGACGCGGCAGGAGGAACCAGCCCTCTGTGGTACAGCGCGATGTGACCTTGATCGCGCTTTTTGCGCTGATGATTTTCCTGTTCCTTTGCAATTTCATGAATCTTGGAATTGTGGGAAGCTTTTTCTCCAATCTGATGTTCGGCCTGACCGGCGTGATGGCGTATCTGCTTCCGGTGCTGGTGTTCGGCCTGTACCTGTACTATGTGCTGATGAGCCAGCGCGACGACAAGATCACGGCAAAAATCCTGGCAATTCTCGGTCTGTTCCTGATTATCTGCATTTTCGCGGAGCTGATCGGAACGGACTTGTCTTCACAGACCGGGTATGATCCGGCGGGAATCTATACAAGAAGCGCAGAAGGGCGCACCGGCGGCGGCATTCTCGGCGGAACGATTGCCTTTGTGCTGTACCGGCTTCTCAAGACGTTTGGAACCATTCTGGTGCTTCTGGTTGCGGCCGTTGGCTGCGCCTATGTCCTTGCCCAGCGCTCGATTCTGGAGCTCGCAAGAGACAAGGCGATGGATGCGAGGCTTCACCGTCTGGAGCGGATGGAAGAGGAGGACCGCTACCGTGACGAGCACCCGGAGGAATTCGAGGACGACGAAGAGCCGGAATATGGGGATGAGATGCAGCGCTCCCATTACGATGAGAGCCGGGAGCGGTATCAGGATCTTCAGGAAAGGCGCCGGGAACGCCTTCGAGAGAAAGAGGAAGAGCGGCGAAGAGAAGAGCTGGCAAGGCAGAGTGAGAGGGAACGCAGCAAGATCGCGGGAGCGTCTTCGGAAGGCAGCATGTGGAATACCGACCTGTCGGAGGACGAGGCCTTTGCCGTGGAGCAGGAAATGCCGCAGCCGAAGGCTCCGGAAACAGGAGCGGTGAGTGATGCCTCTTTCGCTGCAGCAGGAGCAGGAGCTGCCGCAGCCTTTGCTCCGCAGACGGATTTTGCGAGCAGCGATGCTGTTCCGGAATCGGAGCACACGGAGACGATGGAAGCTGCAGCAGATGCTTTTTCCCGAAGGGAAGAGCAGGAAAAGCCGGCAGGGGATGAGAAAATGGCGGCGCAGCGCCTTCGCGAGGAAGAGAAGCGGGCCATGCGTGATTCTGAGGAGCTGCATGAGATCCGCCCGGAGGATTATTTGGATGAGGAGCTTCTGCGCTCTTCCGAGACGAATTCGGAGGAAATTCTTCCGGTTCATGACCTAAGGCAGGGGGAAACCCAAAACGGCACCGAACAGTCCGGAGAGGTTCTGCGGGCAACGATTTACCGTGACGGCGAGGATCCCGATGCGGAAGCACCCCGCTTTGAAAAGACACCGGAAGACGGCCTTTCTCAGAAGTCTGCCGAAGGAAGCAGCACTTCGGAAATCCATTCGTCGGAGAGCTCTTCTGACGACACATCCCTCGAAAATGCGGTGAATGCAGGTTCCCTGCATGAGCTGACCGCCGGGAATGCAGCAAAAGAGCCGGAGGAATTTGAGGAAGTGCCGCAGATCCGGGTGATTCGGAAGGATCCGGAGCCTGTTTGTCAGGAACAGAATTGTCAGGAACAGAACGTGCAGCCGGAGGATTCTTCTCTGCAGGATGTACCGGTGCATACAGAGCGGGAGAATACTCCTTCCGAGCTGAATGCGGCGCAGGAGAAGGAAGAAAGCCGGAATGCAGATTTAGGCCGGAATGCGGATTTTAAAGAGAGCCGGGAGGAGAAGAAGGCAGCTCCTGCGGCAATGCCCGTGGCGGCCAGGAAGCGGGAATATCAGTTTCCGCCGATTTCCCTGCTTCGTCCAGGAGCCGGTTCGCGGGCAGATTCCGATGACGAGCTTCGGAGCACTGCACAGACTCTTCAGACGACGCTTCGCAATTTCGGCGTGAATATCACGATTACGGATATTTCGCAGGGACCTTCGGTCACCCGTTATGAGATGCTCCCGGAGATGGGGGTCAAGGTGAGCAAGATCGTCTCCCTCGCGGATGACATCAAGCTGGCGCTTGCGGCGACGGATATCCGCATTGAGGCTCCGATCCCGGGAAAATCCGCGATCGGCATTGAGGTTCCGAACAAGGAGGCACAGCCGGTTGCCCTGCGCGACATCGTGGACACGGAGGAATTCCGAGCTCAGAAGTCAAAGCTCGCCTTTGCGGTCGGAAAGGACATCGCAGGAAAGCCTGTTTATGGCGATATTGCGAAGATGCCGCATGTCCTGATTGCCGGCGCAACGGGATCCGGCAAATCGGTCTGCATTAATACCATCATCATGAGCATCCTGTTCCACGCAAAGCCGGAAGAGGTGAAGCTCATTATGATTGATCCAAAGGTCGTGGAGCTTTCGGTCTATAACAGCATTCCGCATCTTCTGATTCCGGTTGTCACAAATCCGCAGAAGGCGGCAGCGGCGCTGAACTGGGGCGTTGCCGAGATGGAGGCGAGATACCGCGCCTTTGCGGATGCGAGAGTCCGCGACATCAAGGGCTATAATGCGCTGGTGAAGCAGCACCAGCAAGGCGGTACAGATTCGGACAAGGAAGAGGTTATGCATTTTATGCCGCAGATCGTCATTATTGTGGACGAGCTTGCGGACCTCATGATGGTTGCCAAGAACGATGTCGAGACGGCGATCTGCCGCCTTGCACAGCTTGCGCGGGCAGCGGGCATCCATCTGATCATTGCGACGCAGCGTCCCTCCGTGGATGTCATCACAGGTCTGATCAAGGCGAATATGCCGAGCCGCATCGCCTTCCGTGTTTCGTCCGGTGTAGATTCCAGAACCATTCTTGACATGAACGGTGCGGAGAAGCTTCTGGGAAAGGGCGACATGCTGTTTTTCCCGCAGGGCCTCCCGAAGCCGAACCGGGTACAGGGATGCTTTGTCTCGGACGATGAGGTGACGGATGTTGTCAGCTTCCTTGCAAAGAACAATCCGGCATCCGAGGAAGAAACAGCGCAGCATCAGCGGGAAATTGACGCGATGGAGGCAGGAACCGCAGGCGCTGGGGGAGGAATCTCCGGTGCAGATGCGGCGGCTTCGCAGGAGCCTGATGTGGATGAGCTGTTCGGCAGTGCAGGAGCCTTCATTATTGAGAAGAACAACGCTTCGATCGGACTTCTGCAGAGGCGATACCGCATCGGTTTCAACCGGGCGGCGAGAATCATGGACCAGCTCTGTGATGCCGGCGTCGTCGGCGATTCGGAGGGCACGAAGTCGCGGGCCATTCTGATGACCCCGGAGCAGTTCGAGGATTACTGCAGGGACAACGGGTACGCCGTCGGCGACCGCAGCTAGGAGACAGGAGGAGAACATGTCGGCACAGATCATCAACGGAAAAGAGATCGCTGCAGCGATCCGGGCAGAAATCAAGGAGAAGGTTGCCGCACTGAATGAGCAGGGAACCGAGGTGACCTTGGCGGTTGTCCTGGTCGGGGAGAATCCGGCAAGCCAGGTCTATGTGCGCAATAAAATCCGCGCATGCAAGGAGTGCGGCTTTATCAACCGGGAGATTCTTCTTCCGGAGACGGCAGCGGAAGAAGAGCTTCTTCAGAAGGTGGATGAGCTGAACGAAGATCCGAAGGTAAATGGGATTCTGGTGCAGCTTCCGCTTCCTTCCCACATGGATGAGGACCGGGTGATCCGGAGGATTGACCCTGTAAAGGACGTAGACGGATTTCATCCGCAGAGTGTAGGGGCTCTTTCCATCGGTCTTCCCGGCTTTGTTTCCTGTACGCCTGCCGGAATCATTCAGATTCTGCACCGGCAGGGAATTGACTGTGACGGAAAGGAATGCGTCATTGTCGGAAGGAGCAACATTGTCGGAAAGCCGATGGGGATGCTGATGCTCCGTGAGAACGCGACAGTCACCATGGCGCACTCTCACACGAAGAACCTGAAGGAGGTCTGCCGGCGCGCGGACATTCTGATCACAGCGATCGGGAAGCCGAAATTCTTCAATCATGAATATATTAAGGACGGCGCGGTCGTCATCGACTGTGGCATCAACCGGGATGAGAACGGGAAGCTCTGCGGCGATGTGGACACGGAGGATATTCTTGAAAAAGCGAAGGCTGTGACTCCCGTGCCGGGCGGTGTCGGACCGATGACCATTGCGATGCTGATGTACAACTGCGTGGACGCCATCCGGCTGCAGCGCAGGTAACGAGAAACCAGACGGCACGAGAAAAGGCAGGATCAGCGATCGGATGAAATGTCCCAAGTGTGGAAAAGAAATCCCGGACGGCGCACTGTTTTGCGAGAACTGTGCAACGGAAATCAAAATCGTTCCGGAATATGAGGCGAAGCTGGAGGAGCAGATCAGCAGTGGAATGGCAGAAGCTGCCAAGGTCATAGCGGAGGAGAAGGGCGAGCCGAAGAATCCGGAGGAGACAGAATCTTCCGGGGAGGATGCTCTGCAGAAGCAGGATACGGCCGTCTTTGCGGCTGTATCGGAAGAGGCTTCATCGGGAGAAACGATTCCTGAAGAAAACGCGGACCAGGAAGAGATTTCAGCGGCTGCGCCCGATGCGGAGGCTTTGGAAGAGATGGCTTCTCCGGCAGAAGCAAGGGCGCAGCACAAGGAAAGAAGGGCACGGCGCTTTGCCAGATATGCGGCAAGAAGAAGGTATGTGAAATTCATGATCGTTTTCATGATCGGAGCCTTCTGTGCAACAGCGTTTCTGGTCCTTTTCTATTCCAGGGATCTGTATCTGAGGACGCACACGAAATCCTATTATGTCGGCCGCGCCTATCAGCTTTCCAGCGACGGCAAGTATCAGCAGGCAGCGGATGAGATTGACAAGGCCATCGCGCTGGGCCCCGGCCGGAATGAGGATACGGGAGAGACGGCAAGCGATGCCGCATTGTATCTTCGCAAGTCGGAATATCTGCAGAAGGCAGGCGAAGAGGGGCTTGCGCTCGGCGCCGCCAGCATGGCGCTGGAGGACGATGCCGCCACAGAGGATGATGTGGTTGCGGCCTACGGACGCATGATTGCCATCTACGCGTCCTATGAGGAATATGATAAAATAGCAGAGCTGTTATCCAAGTGCACCAGGCCGCAGGTGGTGGAGAATTATCTGCAGTACGCACTTTTTGACCCGGAGTTTTCGGAAGAAGATGGAACGTACGAGGACACGCTGACGCTGACTTTGTCGGATCAGGGAGACGGATCCATTTTTTACACGCTGGACGGATCGGTTCCGACGACCTCCTCCATGCTGTATACCGGGCCGATCCGGCTGACGGAAGGAACCTATGACGTATCTGCGATCTACGTCAATCACTTCAACCTCTCGAGCAGAGTGGTGACGAAGCATTACCAGATTGACAGCACGGTTCCGCTGCCGCCGGAGGTTGCGCCGAAATCCGGAACCTATGCCAAGCAGATGGAAATCACCGCTTCCTTTGCGGAGGCAGAGGAAGACACCGGCAAGGACAAGGAAAAGAGCACAGACTCCGGGAAAAAGGACAAGAAAACCACGAAGAATGCCGTTTCCGGAACCATTTATTATACGACCAACGGGGAGGATCCGACGGCAGAGGATCAGGAGTACAAAGGTCCCATCATGATGCCGCAGGGAGATTCCACCTTTAAGTTTGCCGTCATTACGGACGATGGCGCAAGCTCCGAGGTCATTGAGAGAGATTACAGCTATAAGATTTCCTCGTCCATTGGCTCTTCGGACGGCATGAATTATATTCTGGTTGCGCTGATTCACCGCGGCGAGATTGTGGATACGGCGGGAACCATTCCGAGCGGAACTGCTCATTACAGCTTCACCTATACCGGTCTGCAGCAGATTGCAGGGACAGGAAACTTCCTGATGTATTCGGAAAATCTGACGGATTCGGACGGCAATACCGTATCCACAGGCCGGACATACGCCGTCAACGGAGCGAACGGGACGGTAAACCTGTATTCCGGGGGAACGCTGTTCCCGATCGGATGATTCCGGAACGAATCCAAGAATCGCATGAGAGTATTCTGCAGAAAGCGGAATCTTTTCACGAGGCTGCGGCGCAGGAAAATGCCGCAGCGGATACAGTAAGATGAAAGGGGATAGAAATTATGTTTGAAATTACAAGAAAAGAGCTTCTGGGGCCCAAGGTCTACCTGATGGACATTGTGGCTCCGAGAGTGGCCGAGCGGGCACTTCCCGGTCAGTTCCTGATTGTCCGTGCAGATGCGGAGGGCGAGAGAATCCCCCTGACTGTCTGCGATGACAACAAGGAGAAGGGCACCATCACCATCGTGTTCCAGACGGTTGGCGCAGAGACCATGCGCATGGCAGAGCTCGAAGTCGGCGACTCTTTTGCAGATGTGGTGGGACCTCTTGGAAATCCTTCGGATCTTGTGGATGTTCCGCTTGATGAGCTGAAGAAGAAAAAAATTCTTTTCATTGCCGGCGGCGTCGGAACGGCTCCGGTCTATCATCAGCTTAAATGGCTGCACGAGCACGGTGTGGACGCAGACTGCATTCAGGGTGCGCGCTCGAAGGAGATTCTTATTCTCGAGAAGGAGATGGAAGCGGTCACCGGAAATCTCTATTTCGCAACAGATGACGGATCCTACGGCATTCACGGCAATGTCTGTGTAGCGCTGCAGCAGCTGTACGATGAAGGCAAGCGTTACGATCACTGCGTTGTCATCGGACCAATGATTATGATGAAGTTTGCCTGCCAGCTGACGAAGAAGCTGGGCATTCCGACCGTGGTCAGCATGAACACCATTATGGTGGACGGAACCGGCATGTGCGGCGCATGTCGTCTCCTGGTCGGCGGCAAGGTGAAGTTCGCCTGTGTGGATGGACCGGAGTTTGACGGCTGGGAGGTCGATTTTGATCAGGCCATGCAGCGCTCCCGCCTGTACAAGACCGAAGAGGGCAGACTCCTTCTGAAGGAGCAGGAGAAAGAGACGCACGAAGGCGGCTGCGGATATTGTAAATAACGCACAGCAGTAAAACTGCATGCGTAAATACGAGGAATAATTGGGCAAAACCGCCTTTGCGGGGTTTGCCTCAGCGAGGTATAGAGATGTCGATTCAGGTTGATATGATGAAAAAGGTTCCGGTCCGCGAGCAGGATCCGAAGGTCCGGGCAACAAATTTTGAAGAGGTATGTCTTGGTTACAGCAAGGAAGAAGCAGAGGCAGAGGCGTCGAGATGCCTGAACTGCAAGAATCCGCAGTGCGTGCA
>CALEFO010000215.1 GCA_937877165.1 uncultured Lachnospiraceae bacterium
AAAGTTTAAAAACTCAACTTACTTTTTCAAGGAGGTTCGAATGGACAAGGGAGTGCATGAAGTCAGACTTGCTGTTATGGAGTGACCGTTGTCAAGAGACAATCACAGGCGATCCCCGTCTCTTGGCGAGCCACATTTGTATTCCACTGCACAAAGATTCTGCTTTCTGGTAGAACGGAAAATGAGTGGATGCTATAGTTATAGAAAAAAGCAGATCAATGCTCTAATTTATATACAGATGTTAAGGGCGTGGAGATGTTCTCCATGTTTTTTTGTGCAAGGGGTAAACCATAAGAGTTCCGATTTCTGAGGAACATATCAACATTTATCAGCAGGAAGGAAAGTCTGACTGTGTCTGTAGAAGGTGGCGAATGGATCATGCGGGGTGTTCCCGCAGATGATCCGTCATGTATTCATAACATTGACGAACTGGAACAGAGAGTGGAAGAAATCGGCTTTCTTCCGCTCTTTGCAGGTGATGTGTCCGGCTTTTCCGTGGAGGAGCACACCGTGCCGGAGGGCTGGTGGACGGGAGATCCGGAGAGAGATCCGTGGGAGTGGCGCGCTCTTGCAGCGAGACGGGGAAGAGTTGCCTATGGAAAATTCTTCGGCGGCCGGGCGGGCTTTATTTCCAGAGAGTGGCTGCCGGTCTTTGTCAATTACCGGAGGGATGGCTATGACTTCGATGCGCGCTGGGATGATGAACTCGCGAGCTTCCGGCAGAAGAAGATCATGGACCTGTTCATGGAAGAGAATGCAGACAATGAGCTCTTCTCCAATCAGGTGAAGGAGCAGGCCGGATTCGGGAAGGGCGGAGAGAAGAATTTTGAGGGAACACTGACCGGCCTGGAGATGGAGACGTATCTGGTCTGCAGGGATTTTCAGCAGAGGAAGAACAAGAGAGGCGAGTCCTACGGCTGGGCAATCGCGGTGCTGGCGGCGCCGGAGCATATTTTTGGAAGGGAGCTGGTGACGGCGGCGTACAGCGAGGAACCGAAGGATTCCCTGCGGAAGATCGTGGAGAGGGTGAAGCAGTGTTATCCGGAGGCATCGGAGCGGGAGATTCTGAAGCTCGTCGGATATTCGGAGGATCGGCCTTCCGGTAAGAAGGAATCACTTCCTTATCCGCAGAATCTCCTGAAGGCAATCGATAAAGAGAAGGATCCGTGGAGTTGGACGAAGGATCAGATCAGCGGCCTGTATGTGGCACTGGGGCAGCTTCGGCCGAAACAGCAGAAGGTCCTCTGGGAGAAATACCATGAGGGCAGAAAGAACGAGGAAATCGGTGCGGAGCTGAATCGTTCCGCCGGCACAATCAGCGCTTATCACGGTAAAGCGATGCGTCGTCTGCGCAGCCCACTGATTTCAGCATGGTACACGGCGGGGTATGCCTCAAACCTCCGTGCCTGTGCTGCTGGGAAGTACTGGACATTTGCTGTATCAGATCCGGGAGAGGAGATCTCTAGTGATGATCTCTGTCTTCGGATCGGATTAAAAGTGGATGTATTCGAGCGGCTTGCCGGGAAGGAAATCCTCAGGATTCTTGATCTGGAAGTGGCCATTGCGTTGAGTGATACCTGGTACAAGGGCATTTACGGTGTTGGCGCAAAGACAGCGGAGGATATTGAGAGGAAACTCGGGTATTTTGGATTCCTTGGGGCGGATCATCGTTGTAAATATGGGCCTTGTCAATGTGGCTATGCTGAATCCGGCCATTCGGAAGAAGAACGGGCCATTCGAAACGGAAGAGGGCTGCCTGTCTCTGACCGGATCCCGGAAGACAAGGTGCTTCCGGGAAATTGAACTGGAATACCAGGATCTTGACTTGAAGAAGCATGTTCAGAAGTTTACCGGCTGGACCGCGCAGATCATCCAGCATGAATGCGATCATCTTGAGGGAATTATCATATGAATTCACAGAAAACCAAGAAGAAGGTAATGAGATGCCTTTTGATTCTGATTGCATTCCTTCTTGTAGTGATTGCATTCATCCTGCTTCGTCATCAACGGACATCTGCAAAGAGGCTGCCTGATCAGTACCATGCACAGATTCCGCAATTTCATGGTTCAGTGGATAAAGACGGGGACGGGATTGATGATCAGACGGATATTCTGCAGGGCGCATTGGCGTATGTCAGCACACAGCCACAGTACAAGAGCAGATATTACGGCACGGGATATCCTGATGACGGATATGGGGTCTGCACGGATGTCGTGGCGTTTGCCATGAAAGGCGCGGGATATGATCTTATGGAACTGGTGGATGAGGATATCCAAGCGCATCCGGGTGATTACAACATCGAGAATCCCGATAAGAATATTGATTTCCGCAGGGTGCAGAACCTGAAGGTCTGGTTTAAGAATAATGCAGTTGGCCTGACCACTGACCTCTCTGACATTGAAGCATGGCAGGGTGGAGATATCGCTATTTTCAAAAATCACATAGGAATTGTTTCAGATCGAAGAAACAGGGACGGTGTGCCTTATGTGATCCATCACAATTCTCCGCATCAGGTATCCTATGAAGAGGACATACTGGAAAAACGGGGAGATCTGGTCGCACATTATCGGATCTCAGAATGAGGAACACCCGGATCGTTTGTGCTGGGGTGAGGGGAAAAGAGCTATGGAATGGGCGGATGGAAAAACGCGCTGCCGCTGGGCGAATCCGAACAATGAGCGGTATCTTCGTTATCATGATGAGGAATGGGGTGTCCCGGTCCGTGATGACGGGAAGCTTTTTGAAATGCTGATTCTGGAGTGTTTTCAGGCGGGGCTGTCCTGGGAATGTGTGTTGAATAAGCGCGATGCGTTCCGGGAAGCCTTCGACGGCTTTGATCTGGAAACGGTCTGTGCATATGATGCGGGTAAAATGGAGAAACTGAGGAACAATCCTGGGATTATCCGGAACCGTCTGAAAATACAGGCTGCCGTCATCAACGCGCGGGCATTCCGGAAGATTCAGGAGGAGTGGGGGCGTTTTTCGGATTATCTCTGGCACTGGACAGACGGCCGCGTGATTTATGAAAAGGGCCGGACCCGCTCGGAGCTGTCTGATGCGGTATCCGGAGATTTGAAGAAGCGGGGCATGAGGTTCGTAGGGACTACGGTTATCTATGCTTATCTGCAGGCGGTGGGAGTGATTTATTCTCATGAGGATGGCTGCTTTCTGGAGCATCATGAATAAGGAAGTCACCGAAATCATGCGGAAATGATAAGGAATCACAATGTCGATGAGATTATTATGGATACAGGCGGTCGGTTTTCTGGGAACGGTTTTGTTCTTCCTGTCCTACCAGTGCAGGAGCAGTCAAAAGCTGTTCCGCGTTCAGTTTGTTTCGTATCTGTGCTATACCGTGCATTTGCTGCTGCTGGGCGCAGTCACGGGAGGAATCAGCTATGTACTGAATACGGTCCGTTCTCTTTGTCTGAGCAGCACGAGCCGCTTTTTGAAGAGTAAATGGGTGTGCGGGCTTTTGTGTGTATTGCAGGTCGCGGCACTTGCCTGTACCTGGAGCGGATGGTGGTCGGTATTGCCCGTGGCGGCCAATATTGCGGCAACCATCGGCGGATATACTTACCGCGCCCGCACCATCCGGATGGTCGGATTATGTGTCAATTCGCCGCTGTGGATCGCATATGACATCGTGGTGGGCTCCTGGGCCGGAATACTGGACGAAGCGGTCAGCATGGCATCCATGCTTCTGTCGATTGTCCGATATGACTGGAAGAATCTTCAATAAAAAAGGTCTGATAGAAAGGTCGGGGAAAATCTTCCATAGCGGCGAGAAGAACGAGAAGAATATGATAAAATAGAGATCAGCTTCGCTATTTAAAAGCTGAATGAGATCAGTAAAATTTATGAGGGCGTTACGAACAGCATGAAAAAGAGAATACTTGCAGGAATATTGGCATTGATGACCGCGGGAGCACTGGCTGCCTGCGGAGACAATGCATCGGAAGGAATTTCGGCGCATGGCTTTGAGACCATTCCGGACGGCGCGCATCCGGAGGACCTGGGACAGGGACAGCAGGAGGAAGAGCCTGAGGAGGAAGAGGAACCGGAAGCCTATGTTCTTCCGGAGGATATGTATTACAGTGAGCTGACGGGGGAGCCGATCAGCAAGGACATTCAGGATCAGAGACCGGTTGCGATCATGATCGATAACGATCAGCGCGCCCTGCCGCATTTCGGAATTTCGGATTGCGATGTGATGTATGAGTTGATGAATTCCACTGCGAACAACCGCATCACACGTCTGATGTGTCTGTTCAAGGACTGGGGATCCATTGAGAAGGCAGGGAGCATTCGTTCCATCCGTCCGACCAATATTCTCCTGGGACAGGAATGGGATGCCGTTCTGTGCCACGACGGGGGACCATTTTACATCAATGACTATCTGGGAAGATATCCGTATCATTTCTCCGGAACCTTCTCCAGAGTCAATAATGGAAAGGCAACTGAGTTTACGGAGTTCTGCCTGTCCGGAGATCTGGACAAGAATTTCTCCAGCTCCGGCTATTCCAGGAGCTATGACGACAGGAAACAGAGCGGGGACCACTTTCAGTTCGCACCCTATCAGGGAGATGAGGTGACACTGGAGGACGCGCAGGATGTCAGAGATGCGACAAGCCTCAGCTTCCCGTTCTACAACACCAGCTCACAGCTGAAGTACAACGCGGACACGAAGACGTATGACTATTACGAGTTCGGCTCTGTGTGCCAGGACGGCGGGAATAATCAGACGGTGACCTTCAAGAACGTTCTGATCCAGGACTGCACCTTTACGCAGTATGACGAGCACGGGTATCTGATCTACAACTGCATTGCAGAGCAGCAGCCCGGCTATTACTGCACGAATGGAAAGGCCATTCCGATCACCTGGTCGAAGACCAGCGAGGGCGGGATCACGAAGTACTATGACAAGAGCGGTAATGAGATCACGCTGAATCCCGGCAAGACCTACATTACGTTGATTCCGAGTGATACCTGGGAATCCGTGACGCTGAACTGAGTGTGAGGCGGACAACCGCAAAGGTGCAGAGAGGAAA
>CALEFO010000216.1 GCA_937877165.1 uncultured Lachnospiraceae bacterium
ATTTTTAGTTAGTATTCTCTAACCGTGTTATAGCAAAAGGCTGTCCGAAAGTCAATCTTGTTTGCTTTTACTTGCGAAAATGGGAGCATACAGAACAGCAGGTCATGTGTCAAGTAGACTCTCTTGACACATGACCTGCCTATGAATGTTTTCCAAAGCGAAGCCGCACCTATACCAGGGAAATGATAAAAGCTGCGCCAAAGCCTCACCCGATCGTGAGGCTTGCGTCCAGTCCGACCTCGGTTGTGATTCCCGGCACCGTTCCGTTGACAGAATACTGCCACATGCTGAACTGATAAGGAAAATACAGGCCTGCTCCGGTGTTGGAGATCCACTTGTCGTATTTTTCCAGATCTTCCATATTCAGCATCATCACGAAGGATGCGAGGTTCCCGTAAATCATCGGCTGATAGCCGGCCTCCTCCAGCTTCTCGCAGAAGGTCAGCACATAATCCGTCCACTCCGCGCGGCTTTGTCCCGCCGTCCGGTCCGTCTCCGACGGAACATTGACCCAGACCGCAACCGGATACGTCACCCGGCTCTGATAAGGCTTCAGCCTCCCAATCAGATGATTTGCCTCCACTTCGGCCTCTTCCTTCGATGCTGCGCCGAGAATATAGGAAATGCCGACATTGAGTCCCGCCCTGTAGGCTCCCTCAATGTTCTCTCCCATTTTCTCATCATCCGTGATGCCGCCCTCAGCTTCCTCATCCTCGGCTGAAGAAACTCCTCCGCCGGCGCAGATCATGGCAAACGCGATATCGTCCTCCGATACCAGCGTCCAATCGATGTCTCCATTCTCCTCCGACACATCAATTCCGGACTGAAGTGTCACCCTGTCCTTCCCGTCGTACTGCAATCTTCCGTCATCGCTTAAAGAGAAGTCCCCGGATTGGAAGGGATTCCGCAAGACCGAATTCAGAATCGGATAAAAATAGTATTTGCCTCCGCTGACAACAACAATGTCATCAGAGAAAAGGCTGCGCAGCATCGATGCCGTGCTGCCTCCGGATTCCATGTCCGACTGGATTTGCATGAGAATCCGGTGCCGCTCCGTCTCTCCGGCGCTGCTCCTGGCCTGTTCCATTTTCTCCTGCACCTCTTCCTCGGTGTAGAGCGTCTTCTGGTCCCCTTCCAGGGCCTCCAGTTTTCCGGAAAGTTCGTTTTTCTCCTTCTCTGCCGTTCTTGTCTGCAGGAAGAAAAGCACCGAGGCCGCCAGGGAAAGGAGCGTCACGCTGCAAAGAAGAATGATATTGGCCTGATACCAGAAATGTGCACGGACGCGGCCTGACTTCGAAGGCTTGTCCGCTTTTCGTCCGTTTCTGTCCTTTTTATCCATCCTTTTCATGCTGTCTGAACACCATTACCGCCCATTCTTGGCATCCTGCATGGATGCAAAAAATGCCCACGGATCTTCCTCATCGTCTTCCTTCTCCGGTTCGTCGGCCTTCGAAGACGCCTCCGCGCTTTCCTTTACTTCCTGCGTTTCTCCAGACCCGTCCGGAGTGTCTTGCGCTTCTTTCTCCGGATTCTGTTCGTTTCTATCCTCATCCTCCAAAGCTTCTTCGCCGCCGTCCTCTTCTGCCTCCGCGTCGAAGAGAGCTCGAACGAATTCGTCTGGATCAAAGCGCTGCAGATCCTCCAGATGCTCGCCGACGCCAATGTACTTGACCGGAATTCCGAGCTCCGACTGCACAGCAATCGCAATGCCGCCCTTGGAGGATCCGTCCATCTTCGTCAGAACGATTCCCGTAAGATCCGTGACCTGTGAGAACTCCCTCGCCTGTGAGAGTGCATTCTGTCCGGTCGCGGCATCCAGAACGACAAGATTCTCCCGCTTTGCCTCCGGATATTCCCTGGAGATAATCCTGCCGATCTTCTCCAATTCGTTCATCAGGTTTTTCTTATTGTGAAGGCGCCCCGCCGTATCACACAGAAGAATATCCGCGTGCCTTGCCTTCGCCGCATTCACGGCGTCATAAACAACGCTCGCGGGATCCGCCCCCTCTGCTCCGGCGATCATCTCGACGCCAGCCCGCTCCGCCCAGACCTTCAGCTGATCGTACGCTGCCGCACGAAACGTATCCGCTGCCGCGATCAGGACCTTTTTGCCCCTTCGCTTGTAGATATCCGCAAGCTTTCCGACTGAGGTAGTCTTCCCGACACCGTTGACGCCGATGACAAGAACCACGGACGGCCCTTCCTCGAAGTCATAAGCGTGCTCGTCCACCTGCATCTGTCCGCGGATGTCTTCAATCAGAAGATCCCGGCACTTCACGGGCTCCTTGATGTGAAGCTCCTTGACCTGCGTGCGGAGCTGCTCCAGAATCCGGTCCGTGGTCTGAACGCCCATGTCACCCATGATCATAATTTCTTCCAGCTCTTCGTAGAAGTCATCATCAATCGCCGTATGTCCCGTAAACACCCGGTTCATCCCGGCAACAATGTTGTCACGGGTCTTTGCAAGTCCGCTCTTTAATCTGGCAAAAAAACCATGCTTTTTTTCTTCTGCCATCCGAATTCAATCCTTTCTTCCGTTCCCGCTTCCGTAGGGGTTCTCAGGATGCGAGATCCTTCTCATCAATAAGGCTCACGGAAACCAGCGTCGAAACGCCCTTCTCCTGCATCGTGATGCCGTACAGCCGATCCGCCCGGTCCATGGTACCGCGGCGGTGCGTGATGACAATGAACTGCGTATTGTCCGTCAGCTTCCGCAGATAATCGGCGTAGCGTACGACGTTGTTCTCATCCAGTGCCGCTTCAATCTCGTCCAGAAGGCAGAACGGCGAGGGCTTCAGATTCTGAATGGCAAAAAGAAGTGAAATCGCCGTCAGCGACTTCTCTCCGCCCGACATCTGCATCATGTTGACCAGCTTCTTGCCCGGCGGCTGCGCAATGACCCGCACGCCTGCCTCCAGAATGTCCGCATCCTCCATCAGCTCCAGTCTGCCGGAGCCTCCGCCGAACAGCTGCTTGAACACCTTGTCGAATTCCGTCTGAATTCTTGCAAACTGTGTCTTGAACTGCCTGCGCATCTGAACATCCAGCTCCTCGATGATCTTCTCCAGTGACTGCGCCGCCGCGATCAGATCGTCGTGCTGACCCTTGAGGAACGTGTAGCGCTCCTTCACTTCCTGATATTCCTGAATGGCATTGACATTGACACTTCCGAGGGACCGGATCTGCTTCTTCAGCTCCTCCGCGCGGGTGCGCATCCTCGCAAGATCGTTCATCTGTTCATCGCGCAGTTCTGCAGCCTGCGATGGTGTCAGCTCATATTCATCCCACAGATAGCTGATCTGCCGCTCCATGGCCTCTTCGGATTTATTCTTGAGCTCTCCGAGACGGAAAACCTCCTTATCGAGCCTCGTCTTCTCCTCTGCTAACTGCTCCCGTTCCTCGAGCGTTTTTTTCTGCCGGGCAGAAAGCTCCGTTTTCTTCTCCTGGCTCTTTGTCAGAAGCTCCTGCTTCTCCTGAAGGTTGTCCTGGGCACTTTCTATCGTCTCCTTCAGCGTCTCAATGTTTTTCTTCTTGTCCTCAATTGCAACGGAGCCTTGGCGGATGCTCTCCAGAATTTCATTCAGCTCCATCGTAAGGCGGCTGATCTCGCCGTCCACACGGGAAAGCTCCTGCTCCTCGAATTCCTGCTTCTGGCGCTTCTTCTGGACCTCAATGTCCCATTTCTGGACAATTCCCTGCTTCTCGTCCTCCAGATCCCGGAAACCGGTAAGCTTCTTTGTCAGCTCCTCGATCTCGGCGCTTCCTCTTGCCTCGGCCTCTTCGGAGTCCGCAAGTTCCTTCCGAATTTCCTGCTCCTCACGATCGAGATCATGCTTCGTCTCCTCAATCGTCTCATTCTCTTCACGGAGAGCGTCATATCCTTCGGAGGATTCCTTCTTTCTTTCCTCCTCCGCATTGATGTTCATTCGGGCAGTATTCTGCTCAATGAACTTCGCCTGCAGCTGCACGCGAACGCTTTCCTGCTCCGCCCGCAGGCGGTTTCTCTCCTCGCGGGAAGACGCGATCTCTTCTTCCAGCTTCTCCATGGAAGCCTTCAGCTCTTTCGTCCGCTTCTCCAGCTCCGCGATCTCACGGCGCCGTCCCAGAAGATTCGAGCTGTTGCGGAACATACCGCCGCTGATGGCACCACCCGGCATGAACATCTCGCCCTCGAGCGTCACCATACGAATCTTCTGCTGATATTTGCGGGAGATCTCGACCGCGTGGTCGTACTGATCCACCACAAGAATCCGGCCAAGAAGGGATCTTGCCACATCCCGGTATTCCGGTGCAGTCCGAACAAGCGTGTCGGCAAGTCCGACAACTCCCCGTTCCTTCAGAGCCCCCATCATGTTGAAGCCCTGGCTGCTGCGGATCGCCGTAAGCGGAAGGAACGTCGCACGTCCCGCCTTCTCCCTTTTCAGAAGGCCGATCATGCGCTTTGCCGTGTCCTCATCGTTCGTGACAATATTCTGGATGCTGCCGCCAAGGGCAGTCTCGATGGCCGTCTCATACTTCGGCTCGGTCTTGACAAGATCCGCCACGACACCGATCAGTCCGGGCTCACGCACCTTCTGCTCCATGACCTTCTTGACGCTTCCGCCAAAGCCCTCATAGCGCTCAGTCAGGTTCGCCAGAGCATCCAGCCTGGATTTCTCCTGATGATATTCTACCTCGGTGGAACGGAGTCTTTCATCCGCTGCGGTGAGGGCCGTCTTCTTCTCCGCGATCTGTACTTCCAGCTTCTTCTGGCGGTCCCCAAGGCCCGCTGCCTCACCGGCAACCTTCTCAAATACCGCGCGCAGCCGCTCCAGTTCGCGATCATGCTCCGCCTCATCACTTGACGCGCGGACAAGGCGCGAGGTCAGCTCGGACTTGCGCACCTCGTACTGCTCTCTGCGAGTCGTCATCGCCGCAAGCTTCGCTTTGATGGTTCCACGGTTTGCAATCGTCTCCATCAGAGCGGACCGCTTCTCGTCGATCGCATCGCTTAAGCTCTTCTCGTCTGCCTGAACCTGCTCCAGCTCTTCCTCTGCCGCCCGCCGATTGGCCTCCAGCTCCGACATCTGCGTGTCAATCCCGGATTTGCCGTCCGCAATGGAGGTGCGTTCCCTCTGCTTCTCTTCGATCTCTCCGCGGACGGATTCCTCGCGTGTACGGAAATGCTCGGCATTTCCCGTCATCGAGCGGATCGACTCCTCCGCCACCTTAATCTGCGTCTCCAGCTGGTTTCGGACCACGTTGCTGCGGGCAATCTCGCCCCGCGTCGCCTCAATCGTCTGGTCGAGAGTCTCCAGCTCCGTCCCAAGAGCATCGTAGGAGGTTCTTGTTTCCTCATACTGCTTTTGCGTGCGCTCGAGATCATTTCCGGCGATGCCCAGCTTCTCCTTCAGGTCCTCCAGCTGCTTCATGGTCTCGCCATTCTGCATCAGGAACAGGTTCACATCCAGATTCTTCAGCTCTTCGTGGGCCTTCAGATAGATCTGTGCCTTCTCCGACTGCCTCTCAAGAGGGCCAACCTGGCGCTCCAGCTCCGTCAGAATATCATTGACGCGGATGAGGTTTGCCTTCTCATTCTCCAGCTTTTTGACCGAGAGCTCCTTGCGTCGTTTGAATTTCACGATTCCGGCGGCCTCGTCGAACAGCTCTCTCCGATCCTCCGGCTTATCCGAAAGGATCTTCTCGATCTGGCCCTGTCCAATGATGGAATAGCCTTCCTTACCGATACCGGTATCATAAAACAGCTCCTGTACATCGCGCAGGCGGACCTGCACATTGTTCAGGAGATATTCACTCTCGCCGCTCCGGTAAAGACGTCTTGCCACCGTCACTTCCTTGTAATCCACAGGAAGCTTGTGGTCCGAATTATCGAAGGTAATGGCAACATATGCGCTTGAAAGCGGTTTTCTCAGCTCAGTTCCCGCGAAAATAACGTCCTGCATGGAACCGCCGCGGAGCTGCTTGACTCTCTGCTCTCCGAGCACCCAGCGAACCGCATCCGCAACATTGGACTTTCCAGAGCCGTTCGGTCCCACAATCGCGGTAAAACCGTTATGGAATTCCAGCTTGATTTTATTGGCAAAGGACTTAAAGCCCTGAATTTCGATACTCTTTAAATACATTCGTCACCCTGTAACACGGTCAGGCATCCGACCGCGTCGCTGTCTTATGCCCCGCAGGAGCTTACTCGACCTGCAAAGTCAGACGTTCTCATGCTTTTTCCAGGAAAGAAGAGTCTGGTAGGCAGCCGCCTGCTCCGCAGCCTTCTTGGAGCGCCCGCTCCCGCGCGCCGTCTCCTCGCCATTTACCTGCACACCCACGGTATAGGTCTTGTCATGGCAAGGGCCCTCTTCTCCGAGAATCTCATAGGAAACCGTCTTCCCGGCCTTCTGACAGCGCTCCTGAAGAATAGACTTCGCATCATAGAACAGAAGCTTTCCCTCCAGATCCGACAGGACATACTGCAGGATGAAACTGCGCGGCACGGATACATCGCGGCTGTCCAGGTACATAGCTCCGATGACCGCCTCCATGACATCTGAGGTGATGGAGTCCTTGCCCCGGCCGCCGCCGGCCTCTTCGCCCTTTCCAAGGCGGATATAGCGCTCCAGATCAATGTCCCGTGCGCAAAAGGCAAGCGCCGGCTCACAAACAAGGGACGCGCGGATCTTCGTCAGCTCTCCCTCCCGCTTGCCGGGATATTTTTCATAGAGAAACTCGCTGGAAACCATTTCCAGAACGGCATCTCCCAGAAACTCCAGCCGTTCATAGTCTTCGTATTTGCGAATGCGCTGCTCATTGGCATAGGACGTATGCGTCAGAGCGCACTCAAGCAGATACCGGTTGTGGAAGGTATAGCCGATACGCTTTTCCAGTTCGCCGGTATCCGGTCTTTCCGATTCCGTCATCCTCGAAACTTACCTTTCTGCGTCTCCTAACGTCTTGTCAGTCTGCCTCGCCGGTTGCCTTGCGGATTAGCTCCAGTGCC
>CALEFO010000217.1 GCA_937877165.1 uncultured Lachnospiraceae bacterium
CGGTACCCCGATTGAGAACCGGCTCTCGGAGCTGTGGTCAATTTTTGACTTCCTGATGCCGGGATTTTTGTTTGCCTATGACAGCTTCCGCACCGGGATTGAGATGCCGATTGTCAGAAACGAGGACACACAGGCGATGGAACGCCTGCACCGGATGATTGCGCCGTTTATTCTGCGGAGACTGAAGAAGGATGTTCTTAAAGACCTTCCGGACAAGCTGGAGGAGATCCGCTATGCCGGCATGGAGGGAAAACAGCAGAAGCTCTATGATGCGCAGGTTATCCGCATGCGGAATGATCTGCAGCAGCAGAGCGAGAATGACTTCCGAAGGAGCAGGATCCAGATCCTTGCGGAGCTCACCAGAATCCGGCAGATCTGCTGTGACCCGTCCCTGTGTTTTACCAATTATGATGGGGAGTCCGCCAAGACCGAGCTGTGCATGGAGCTGTTGCACAGCCTGATGGACGGCGGGCACAGAACGCTTGTTTTCTCACAGTTTACGTCTATGCTGGAGATTCTGCAGAAGAGACTGGATGCGGAAAGGATTCCGTATTACCTCATTAGCGGGAGTACGTCGAAGGAGGAGCGGCTGAAACGTGTTAAGGCGTTCAACGAAGGAGAGGTGCCTGTTTTCCTGATTTCTTTAAAGGCAGGCGGCACGGGCCTGAATCTTGTCGGCGCGGACAGTGTCATTCATTTTGACCCGTGGTGGAATACGGCGGCGGAGAGTCAGGCAAGCGACCGTGCACACCGCATCGGGCAGACGAGGACGGTCACGGTTTACAAGCTGGTCGCAAAGGGAACGATTGAAGAGAAAATCGTTGCGATGCAGCAGCAGAAGGCCAAGCTTGCGGAGGACATCCTCGGCGGAGAAGGTGTTGGAAGTGCAGTCCTTTCCAAGGAGGAGCTGATGGAGATTCTGGGGTAGCGCTCCTGAAATTTAATTGTAATTTAATTGTACCTGGTACAAGTCCATGATAATGAAGATCATCTGATGTATATGGCAGATGAATTGCCAGCCAGACTCACAGCTTTGAAAAATATAACACCACAGTGTTATCTCTTGTCATTGATCCGGAGTCAGAGAGAATTACCGGTTATCATGACATTGAAAAAGAATACACTCCGTTTCTGGGACACTGTGACCTGGCAGGAATCAATCAATGGTGGAAATCGCGTTCGGTACCGGCCTCACGCGAAATCATGAAAACAATTATGCGTGAAGCGGGTTGCTCCTCACCGGAGAATTATCTGAAAAAAAACCTTGCACTCAGTATGACGGATTCCTACTGGATTTGTCCGGTGGAATCACCTCTGCAATACCGGCAGAAAAGAGTGTAAATCTATGGATCCGGAAGCATAGTCTGCTGGGCGGAAAATGAATACGGCAGATCCACGGCTTATGTGACATCCAGATATCTCAGCAAACAGGGAAGTGGTTCTATGTCAAGATTTCGGATAAGTTCAATGTGACCATTGCTGTGCATGTCTATCTCTCGAGAATCTGCGGATCAAGGAGAAAGTCATAGATGTTCACAGTGAGGATACCATACTCATCGTACTGCGGCGGAACGATGTCTTTGGTAACAACGATTTTCCTGAAAGAATCCTCAATCTTTCGGAACGGTCTGATTTCCTGCGTACGTTTCGCTTCATCCGGCAGCGAGTATGCAGACTGGATATAGTATCTGGAGGAACCAAGATTGCATACAAAATCAACCTCAAGCTGCTTGCGACTGACCTTTCCGTCCTGGTCACGCTCTGCAATCGGTACTACCCCTACATCCACGCTGTAGCCACGCATACGGAGCTCATTATAAATCACGTTCTCCATAGAATGGGTTTGCTCGAACTGACGGAAATTGATTCTGGCATTACGAAGTCCAAGGTCAGAAAAATAATATTTTTTGGGTGTTTCAATATATGCCTTTTCTTTAATGTCATATCTTTGTGCTGATTCAACCAAAAATGAATCCTCGAAATAATCCAGATATTTCTTAATGGTAGCGGAAGTGATTCTGGATTTTTTTACAGTCCGGAAGGCGTTCTTCAATTTCTCCGGGTTGGTCAGCGAACCAATGGAAGAGGAGAGAACATTCAGCAAATCTTCCAGCTCCCCGATGTTCTTCACACGGTTACGCCTGGTAATATCCCGAAGATAAATCTCATTGAACAGATTCTGCAATGCAGCAGCCTTATCGTTTGCTCCCTCGCGCAGAACAACCAGAGGGATGCCTCCGTATAGCATGTATTCGGATAATCCCATGTACTTATCACCGCTGTAAACGGTCATAAATTCAGCAAAGCTCAGAGGATACATATGAACCTCGTCACCACGACCGGCAAATTCAGTAGCGATATCTTTGGACAGGAGCTTTGCATTACTTCCGGTCACAAATACATCCATATTATCTTTGCGAAGATAACCATTCAGAACAGCCTCAAAACAATCCAGCATCTGAATTTCATCAAGCAGCAGATAGTACATTCCCTCACCTGCGACTTTAGAACGGATATATGCCATGAACCTTTCAGGGTCAACGCCGCGCTTTTCCCTCTCAATCTGAATCAGGCTCTCGCCAATCAGATCAAGATCGTCTGCGGAATCGAAGGCAAAGCGGATAATGTGGTCTGCAGCAATTCCGCTTTCCAGTAAGTGATGATAAAAAAGGGTATTCAGCAGATAGGACTTGCCGCATCGGCGAATGCCGGTAATTACCTTAATCAGCCCGTTACTTTTCCTCTTTATCAGCTTGTTCAAATAAAAATCCCTGCGAATCTCCATTTCAAAGCTCCTTCCTGAGAAAGATTTTTGCAACATGTTGCATTTTTCTTTTCTATGATATCTGGATAGACTTCGAAAATCAATAGATCAGTTGGCACTTGAAATAGATTTTTGCAACATGGTGCATTTTTCCTC
>CALEFO010000218.1 GCA_937877165.1 uncultured Lachnospiraceae bacterium
TTCGTGTTTGAATGCGATCGCATCGGCGATCACATTCAAACTTATACCTCGCTGAAGCAAAATCCGCGATATCAGAGAGAATTGCGTGAAAGCGAATTCTCCCTAATGTTTCTCTGGGCCCCTTCTTTATAGCATTTCACCCCATCAGCTTATCCATTAGCTTCTCCAGGTCATCCTGGCTGGAATATGTGATCTCAAGTCTTCCGCTCTTCTCATTCTGGGATTTGATTGCCACTTTCATTCCGAGAGCTGCATTCATCCGATTTTCCAAATCCTTATAAATCAGTTCAAGAGCCGGATCCTTTTCCTTTTTCCTGGGAGTTTTTCTCTGAAGGCTGCGAATCAGCTTCTCGACATCCCGGACACTGAGATGCTCTTCCACAATCTTTACGGCAAGTGCAAGCTGGGTCTCCTCATCTTCCACCGGGATCAGCGCTCTTGCATGTCCCATGGAGAGCCGTCCGTCCGCCACCATCTCCTGAACCTTTTCACACAGTTTGAGGAGTCGCATGGAATTCGCAATAGAGGTGCGGTTTCTGGAAACTCTTTGTGCGAGCTCATCCTGCTTCAAATGGAATTCATCAATCAGTCTCCGGTAGGCATTTGCCTCTTCAATCGGATTCAAATCCTCACGCTGGATATTCTCAATCAGGGAGATTTCCACCTTTTCCAGATCATCATATTCCTTAACGATCACTGGAATCTCGGTCAACTCCGCAAGTCTGCAGGCACGCCAACGGCGCTCTCCCGCAATGATCTCGTAATGTCCGCCCTTATCCTGAACAATGATCGGCTCCAGCAGACCCTTCGTCTTGATGGAATCCGCAAGCTCCTGAAGCTTTTCCTTATCAAAATTCTTTCTCGGCTGATTCCGGTCGGGTTCCACCATGGAAATCCGAACCATCCGGACCATTTCGTTTTCCCTTTCTGCTGGTTCATCACCAACGGAAATCCGGGAATTCTTGTTCGAATCCAAGGCTGTTTCTTCTATATTATATGTGACTGCTCTTCCGACTATACCGGAAGTTTCCACAGACTCTTGTCTCTCAGTATTCCGGATATTCTTTTTTCTTATCGGATGCTCTGCATTTGTTTCTTCTTTTCCGGTTTCCGAAGAGCCTTCCTTGTCTCTGCTCTCCTCTTCCGCCGTGTTCGGAATCAATGCATCCAGTCCCCGGCCCAGTCCTCTGTGTTTTTTCACGTCTCTGCCACCCTCCTGATGTTCCTTGTCCTATCGTTTCCTGACCTACTGATTCTCCAGAAGCTCCTGTGCAAGAGTCCGGTACGCTTCCGCGCCCACCGATCTCGAATCATAAATCGTAATCGGTTCTCCATAGCTTGGAGCCTCCGCGAGCCGTACATTTCTCGGAATCATCGTTTCGTAAACATGCTGCGATACATGACTCTTTACGTTCTCAACAACCTGCTGGGACAGATTCGTTCTCGAATCATACATTGTAAAGACAATTCCCTCGATATCCAGTTTCCTGTTAAGACGTTCCCGCACCAGGTTGATCGTATGAATCAGCTGGCTCAGTCCCTCCAGTGCATAGAACTCACACTGAATCGGAACCAGAACAGTGTCTGAAGCTACCATGGCATTCACAGTCAGTACATTCAAGGAAGGCGGGCAGTCAATCATGATAAAATCATAATCATCACGAACGAAATCAAGTTCCTTTTTCAGAATTGCCTCTTTATGGACCTTATCAATGAGTTCAATCTCAGCTCCAGCAAGGTTTACATTAGAAGGAATCAGATCAATTCCGGGAACGACATCACGAATAATTGCTTCATTGATGGTACTGTATCCGAGAATCAGTTCATAAATTGTACAATCCTTCTCATTCTTATCCACGCCGAATCCACTAGACGTGTTTCCCTGCGGATCGATATCAATGATCAAGACCTTTTTTCCCTTTTCGGCCAGTGCAGCCGACAGATTGATGGTCGTTGTTGTCTTTCCCACGCCGCCCTTCTGATTGGCAATCGAAATAATTTTACCCATAATACCCCATCTGTACTTTCTGTTGTTTCCACACGGCACTGAAATACATCGTAATAATTCGACACCTTTTGAATTTCTTGCGAAATCTCACTGCCGTTTTCACGCCATTCACGTGGAACAGCGAATTAATAGTAGCATTTTTCAATATGATCGTAAAGAAAAGCGGAAGCAAATGTTCCACGTGAAACATCTACTCCCGCCTCTAAATTGATATTTGTTCAGCACATGTCGATTTCATCGTGAATGAGCCGCTTGTGGATCTATTCACGCATGAAATTGACATGTGGCTGAACGATGTTCA
>CALEFO010000219.1 GCA_937877165.1 uncultured Lachnospiraceae bacterium
AGAGGGGTGGACATACCACCCCTACTCGATTATTTGACACCTGCAGGCTTCGGACGGATGGCTGCGATTTTTTGCCTGAACATTCGAAATGCCGGAAATTCTGCTTCCTGCAGGGGAGTGCGGTTTGAAAGTGACATATCAATGTCACTTTCAAACCGCAGCATCGGTGCTGACGCATTCGGCAAAAACGCCTTCGCAGATTTTGCCTCAGCGAGGAATATGGATGATGAAGAAAGAAAAGAAGGAAATATTGATGCAGGGAACGTTCCTTGCCAATGCAAAGGGCTTCGGCTTTGTTGCTGCAGAGGAATTGGAGAAGGATTTGTTCGTGCCGGAGGGCATGACCGGAACGGCGCTGGACGGCGATCTGGTAGAGGTGCGGCTGCTCCCTGCGTTTGACGGGAACTGCATTCCGGAGGGAAAAGACGGCAGACGCCAGGAGGCGGAGGTCGTCCGCGTTGTGACGAGGAATACGACATCGCTGGTTGGAACCTTTTATGGGAAGAGCGGGAGCGGAAGCGTGATTCCGGACAACCGGAAAATTCCGGCGGATGTGCGCATTCCGGAAGGCTGCACGAAGGGCGCAGTTAACGGCCACAAGGTCGTGGTCCGTATCACGGACTACGGGGAAGGGGAAACTGCGGCAAGAAGAAGCTCCTCCGCACATTCCCACGGCCACGGAGGAAGTACTGTCCTCCTTACGGGGGAGATTACGGAGATTCTGGGACATATGGATGATCCTGGCGTGGACATTCTCTCCATCATCCGTGCCTATAATCTTCCGCAGGAATTTCCGGACGAAGTGATGAAACAGGTCCGCAAGATCCCGCAGGAGATCGTTCTTACAGATCCTATCCTGGATTTCCGGGAGGACTGGCGGGACGTTCTGACTGTCACGATTGACGGACCGGACACAAAGGACATTGATGACGCTATTTCCGTCCGGAGATTAAAGGCTGAAGGTGACATCGATATGTCGCTTCCAAACAGCAGCGTCGGCGCTGACGCACCGACTGCCGCATTCGGCAAAACAGGAAAGAATGCCGGAAAGGAAGACCGAAAGGGCGGTCCCGCGGTGTGGGAGCTCGGCGTTCATATCGCGGATGTCGCGCAGTACGTCTTCGAGGACACGGCTCTTGACAAAGAGGCGAGAAAGCGGGCAACCTCAAATTATCTGGTGGACCGCGTGATTCCGATGCTGCCGCATGAGCTCTCGAACGGCATCTGTTCACTGAATCCGGGCGAGGACCGTTTTGCCTTAAGCTGCATCATGCAGATGGACAAGGCGGGGAATGTTGTAGACGCGAGGATTGCGGAGACCATTATCCGTTCGGATGCCAAGCTCTCTTATCCCGGCGTCATGAAGCTTTTTGAAGAAAAGGACGAATCGGAAATTCTGCACCAGCTGGAGCTTCAGGGAATCCGGCGGGGGGCCAAGACAAGATCCCACGCCATCGCAGCAATGCTGCGGAGGGGGCTTCGCCTGTCTGGCATTCTGTCGAAAAAGCGGAATGCAGACGGCGCGATCGACTTTGAATTTCCGGAGTGCAAGATTCTTCTGGATGAGCTGGGCCATGTGAAGGCAATCGAGCCCTACGAGAGGAATGCGGCCACCATGATGATTGAGAATTTCATGGTTGCAGCCAATGAAACGGTGGCGGAGCACTTCTACTGGCTTGGCATTCCGTTTGTGTACCGCACACACGGCGTTCCCACGGAAGAGAAGATGGAGCAGCTGCGCGAGTTCGTGCGCTGCTACGGTTACCGGCTTCGCTGGGACCACGGAGATGTGCACCCGAAGGAGCTGCAGGCACTTCTTTCGGAGCTGAAGGGCAAGCCGGAGGAGGCAACCATCAGTGTGATGACGCTCCGCAGCATGCAGCGCGCGATGTACACGACCACCTGCGGGGGACATTTCGGCCTGGCCCTGCGGTATTACTGCCATTTCACGTCACCGATCCGCCGCTATCCGGACCTGCAGATCCACAGAATCATCAAGGAATACCTGCATGGGAAGCTGGACGAAAAGAGACGGGCCCATTACGATTCCATCCTTCCGGAGGTCTGCCGTCAGTCCTCCGATATGGAACGCCGCGCGGACGAAGCAGAGCGCGAGACGGGCAAGCAGAAGATGTGCGAGTACATGAAGGGGCATCTCGGAGAGGACTTCGAGGGCACCGTCAGTGGTGTGACCGGCTGGGGGATTTACGTGCAGCTTCCGAATACGGTTGAGGGACTGGTACCGGTTCGGTCTCTTCGCGACGATTACTACGAGTACGACGAGAAGACAGCAAGGCTTGTCGGAGAGCGAAGCGGCAGGGTTTACAGCCTCGGTCAGCAGGTGCGTGTGAATGTTGCTTCCGTGGATACGACGGCAAGGACGATCGACTTTGAGCTGTATCAGGAAGGCGGGGCCGGAAAGAAGCAGAAGGGTTCCGGGAAAAGCTCCGGAAAAAAGAAGCCTTCCGGCCCGAAGAAGCTGACGGCAAAGGGGGAGATCCCGGCACCGAAGAAGGAGAAGAGCAGAAGGCGCAGACACCGCGGGTCCGGCCACGGGAAGAAAAAGAAGGAATGAAACGATGCAGGAAAGTGTCAAGCTGATCGCGAATAACAAGAAAGCGTATCACGATTATTTTATCGAGGAAAAATATGAATGCGGCATTGAACTGTACGGGACGGAGATCAAGTCCATCCGGCAGGGAAAATGCAGCGTGAAGGAGGCCTATGTCTCCATTGATCACGGCGAGGCCTTTGTGGAGGGAATGAACATCAGTCCCTACGAGAAGGGAAATATCTTCAACAAGGATCCCTTAAGGAGAAGAAAGCTTCTTCTTCACAAGGCACAGATCATGAAGCTGGACCAGTCGGTGTCCCAAAAGGGCTATACAATCGTACCGCTGTCCGTTTACCTGAAGGGCGGGCGCTGCAAGGTGGAGATTGGTCTTGCACGGGGCAAGCATACCTATGACAAGCGCGAGGACATCAAGAGAAAGGATGCAAGAAGAGAGGCCGAGCGGGACTTCAAAGATGTATATAAGGGGTAGAACACTCGGAAACGGCTGATGCCGTTTCCTCCTGTTTCGAGCAACGCGCCCTTCGGGCGCATTGCTCCCGCTGCGGAGAATCCGCCTTCGCGGAATTCTCCTTGTGCACTCGGACCTGCCTGATGGCAGTTCCTCCTGTTTCGAGCAACGCGCCCTTCGGGTGCATTGCTCCCGCTGCGGAGAATCCGCCTTCGCGGAATTCTCCTTGCGCACTCGGAACTGCCGAATTTCCCTTGCGAACACGGCAGGGAAATGCTAGTATAAATACGCTAATCCGGGTTAGTAAAGGTTTCGACAGGGATCTTGAAGGTGGAGAAGCTATCCGGAGCTGTCCGTCAAACGGCAAACCTAAATATAAACGCTAATTCTAACGAAGTAGCTCTGGCTGCCTAATCGCACCAGCGTCGCCTGACTTGCACCTGTTCTCGTCAGATACGGCGTCAAGATAACAGGAAACGACGCAGAGTCTGCCGCGGCTCTGTGGGCGTATAAGCGGCTGCCAACGAAGAAGGCGTGTTCGTTTTCCTTCTTCATGCGGGAGATGTCTTCGGACGAAAGCAACGAACTATGATAGTAGAAGGACACGGGATGGGTTTTTGGACAGGGGTTCGATTCCCCTCTAATCCAGCCTTTCAGCGAGCAGTCGAACACTCTTGCTGAATTCTTCCGCAGAGATGTACCGGTCTTTGCCGAAGAGAGAATACGCCAC
>CALEFO010000220.1 GCA_937877165.1 uncultured Lachnospiraceae bacterium
TTGGCGATGCGGCGATGACGTCATGGAAGCCGACGGATGAAATTGCGGGCTACAAGGTGCGGCCGGGAATTTATAACGAGAACGGTGCCAACGAAATCCCGGGCGGCGTGAGCTTTACGATCTCGTCTCTTAGCGGAACGGGCTGTGAGCTCCTTTTGTATCATCGGAAGGGGAAGGTTCCGTTCGCGGTCATCCCGATTCCGGAAAGCTATCGGATTGGCAAGGTGTGGTCCATCATCATTTTCGGACTGAACGTGGAGGATTTCGAATACAGCTATCGGATCGACGGACCGTGGAAACCGGAAAAGGGGCTTCTTTTTGACAAAAACAGAGAGCTTCTGGATCCTTATGCAAGAGCTGTGGTCGGTCAGCGCAAGTGGGGAGAGGAAAAGAGCATGTCCGGCGCCTACCACGCCCGCGTGGTAAAGAACAATTTCGTCTGGGACACGTCGTGTTTCCCCAATACGAAGATGGAGGATTCTGTCATTTATGAAATGCATGTGCGGGGCTTCACGAAGGATCCTTCCAGCGGCGTCACCTACCCGGGAACGTTTGCCGGTATCATCGAGAAGATTCCCTACCTGAAGGAACTGGGCGTAACGGCTGTGGAGCTGATGCCAATTTTCGAGTTTGATGAGGTGGCGAATGGCCATACCTATGAGGGAAAACGCCTCTACGAGTACTGGGGATATAATACGGTCGCTTTTTTTGCACCGAACACGAGCTATGCGGCTTCCGCGGAATATAATCGGGAGGGGCGTGAGCTCAAGGAAATGATCCAGCTTCTGAAACAGAACGGCATTGAGGTCATTCTGGACGTGGTGTTCAATCACACCGCGGAAGGCGGAGAGGGCGGACCGTTCATTTCCTTCAAGGGCATGGACAACAACATCTACTATATGCTGACGCCGGATGCCCGCTACTACAATTTCTCCGGCTGCGGCAATACAATGAACTGCAATCACCCGATTGTGCAGAGCTTCATCGTGGAGTGTTTGCGCTACTGGGTGACGAATTATCATGTGGACGGATTCCGGTTCGACCTTGCGAGTATCCTGGGACGTGCCGCGGATGGTACGCCAATGCAGGATCCGCCGCTTCTTCAGAAGCTTGCATTCGATCCGATTCTCGGCAACGTCAAGCTCATCGCTGAGGCGTGGGATGCCGGTGGAATGTATCAGGTCGGTTCCTTCCCGGCGTACAACCGCTGGGCGGAGTGGAACGGCAAATACCGCGACTGCATCCGGGATTTCCTGAAGGGCAATTACTGGAATGCACCGGAGGCCTGTCATCGGATCACAGGATCCACGGACCTGTACTACGGCGTATACATGGGCTACACAAGCTCCGTAAATTTTCTGACCTGTCACGACGGCTTCACGCTGTATGACCTGTATTCCTATAATAATAAACACAACGAGGCGAACGGCTGGGAGAATTCGGACGGATCGAACGACAATCGTTCCTGGAACTGCGGCGTGGAAGGCGAAACGCAGGATCCGGGAATCCGATCCCTCCGCTTTCAGATGATGCGCAATGCGATCACCACGCTGATGTGCAGCCGCGGGACGCCGATGATTCTTGCCGGCGACGAGTTCGGCAATACGCAGTTCGGCAACAACAACGGCTATTGCCAGGATAACGAAATTTCGTGGCTGGACTGGAAGCTTCTTCAGAAGAACCGGGATTACTTTGAATTCTATAAATCTGTGATCGCATTCCGGAAGAAGCATCGGTGCATCAGTCGGAAGCTGGAGCCTGCCCGCAGTGGCTTTCCGGACATCTCCGTGAACGGAGGAGATCCGGATTTTACGCAGATCAATGCGCAGACGCGGACACTCGGCGTGATGTACGCGGGCTTCGATCCGGAAAAGAAAGCCGATGATCTCGTCTATCTGATGATCAATCCTTACTGGGAAGGAATTTCTGTGCGGCTTCCTGCACTTCCTGCCGGACTTTCCTGGGGGATCTGTATTGACACAGCGGCGTGCAATGTGTCGAACTGGTACAGCGAGGAGCCGGTACGCATAGCGGGAGACCGGTGCGGGCTGTCAGGGCGAAGCGTGGTGGTTCTGAGTGCAGTGAAATAAAAAACACAGGTTTTTCACAGTTATCCTTTATGATTACAACAGGAAAAACGGAAAATCACCGTTGCAGGAGGTATATACAGACCATGCAGAAAATTCTTGTAGTGGATGATGAAGAAAGAATGCGCAAGCTCGTGCATGATTTTCTGATTCGTGCGGGATATGAGGTGCTGGAGGCAGGAGACGGCATTGAGGCTCTGGATGTGTTCGAGAGGGAACCGGACATTGCCCTCCTGATTCTGGATGTCATGATGCCGGGACTGGATGGCTATGGGGTGACGCGGCAGATCCGTAAGACCTCGGAGGTCCCGATCATTATGCTGACGGCGAAGTCCGAGGAGCAGGACGAGCTGCAGGGGTTTGATCTTGGCGTAAATGACTATGTAAGAAAGCCGTTCAGTCCGAAGGTTCTGGTGGCACGCGTGGAGGCGATCCTCAGCAGGGAGGGCCGCGGAAAGAAGGATGAGAAGATTGAGAGCAGCGGCATTGTCATCGATCAGGCGGCTCATCAGGTGACGGTGGACGGAAGGCCGATTGACTTGTCTGCAAAGGAATTCGAACTCCTCACCTATTTCCTGGAGAACAGCGGGCGGGCCCTTTCCCGGGAGCAGATTCTGAATCACGTCTGGAACTATGATTACTACGGTGATGCACGGACCATAGATACGCATGTCAAGAAGCTGCGCAGCAAGATGGGCGAAAAGGGAGAACTGATCAAGACCATCTGGGGACTTGGTTATAAGTTCAGTCCGGAGGATTCCGATGGAAGAGCACAGTGAAAAGGCAGCTTCGGAGAAAAAAAACATCTTCCGGAAGCAAAAGCTGCAAAGGGGAACCGGACGGAAATTCCGCTCCCTGCGAATGGAATTCGCCGTACTTTTCTTTGCGCTGATGGCGGGAGCCGTCGCCGCGATGTTCCTTGCAAACAACGCGTTTCTGGAGCGCTACTACAATCGTGAGAAACAGGATACGCTGGAGAATACCTACGAGCGGCTGAACGCCGCAGCGGCGTCCAACTCCATCGAATCGATTGCGTTTGGCAATGAGCTTACCCAGATTGCCAACCGAAACAATATCAGTATTCTGGTGATCGATGAGGAATCTCAGACGGTTCGGGCCATGGCGGCGGATGTGGACACCATGATGAATCGGATGTGGGATAACATTCTGGAGACGACGAACGAGCTGCCGGAGGATTTTGACGAGCATAAGGTGGCAAGCTGGCAGGAAGACCGGCACGCGCCCAACTACTATATTGTAAAAAGACTGCAGACCGGTGACAGCACCCGCGTGCAGATTGTTCTCGACAAAGGAACCGGAACGCAGTACATGGAGCGGTGGGGAATGCTCTCGAATGGCTCGTACTATCTCCTCCGCACGGCAATGGATTCGATCCGCGCGAATGCAATGATTGCGAACCGCTTCATCCTTCTCGTGGGCGGAAGTGTCATCCTCCTGGGACTTCTCGTGGCGATGCTGCTTTCCGGGCGGATTACCCGTCCGATTATTCAGATGACCGAGCTCTCCAAGAAAATGAGAAAGCTCGATTTCTCGGCAAAATACGAAGGAAATGATCGAAATGAGATCCAGATCCTGGGGGAAAACATGAACGACCTCTCGGAGACACTGGAGGAGACCATTTCGGAACTGAAAAATGCCAACGCCAGGCTCCGGCAGGATATCGAGCACCGCGACAAGACGGAGGCGATGCAGCGGGAGTTTATTTCCAATGTGACGCATGAGCTGAAGACCCCGATCGCACTCATTCAGGGCTATGCAGAAGGACTGCAGGACGGAATGGCAGACGATCCGGCGGACCGTGATTATTACTGCGGCGTCATTGTGGACGAAGCCGGCAAGATGAATCACATGGTGTCGCAGTTCCTGTCGCTGACCCATCTGGAATTCGGGCAGAACAACGAATTGAACTATGAAAATTTCGATATCACGGAGCTGGTGCGCAACTACATCCGGACCGGGGGACTTCTTGCGAAGGAGCGCGGAATCCAGGTAAAAATAGAAAGCAGCGGGCCAATTTATGTCTGGGCGGATCAGTTCTACGCAGAGGAAGTGTTCCAGAACTACTTTACCAATGCAGTGAATCACTGCGATGGCGAGAAAAGGATTGACATCCGATTTGAACAAAAGGAAAATAAAGTCCGGATCGGTGTATTTAATACCGGAGCTCCGATTCCGGAGGAGTCTCTTCCGAGAATCTGGGAGAAATTTTATAAGGTAGATAAGGCAAGAACCAGGGCATACGGAGGGTCCGGCGTCGGGCTTTCCATTGTCAAGGCGATCATGGAACTGATTCATCAGGACTACGGCGTGCACAATTATGACAACGGCGTGGAATTCTGGTTTGAACTGGAGAACAAATAGCGAATGAGTACTGCGGTCATTGATTATGGAGCGGGCAACATCCGGAGCGTGGAGAATGCCATGAAGGCACTGGGGGAGAGAGCTCTCCTTACGAGTGATCCCGGCGACATTCTGGCGGCGGATCACGTAATTCTTCCCGGAGTCGGCGCCTTTGGGGATGCCATGGCCTGCATCCGCAAGAGAGGCCTGGAGGATGTAATCCGAAAGGTCTGCAAAAGCGGCGTTCCGTTCCTTGGAATCTGTCTGGGACTTCAGATTTTGTTTGAAGAGAGCGAGGAGAGTCCGGGAGTCAGAGGCCTTTCCATTCTGCCAGGAAAGGTGGTCCGTTTTCCTGCGGGGCAGCCGGATGTCTTTCGAAGAGAGCATGGATTTCCCGGGGCAGCTCTCAAGGTGCCGGAGATCGGCTGGAATGCACTTTCCTACCCGTCGTCTTCCGAATCGGAACCGGGCCGGCTTTTTGCCGGTGTTCCGGAGGGTTCCTATGTATATTATGTGCATTCCTATTACCTGCAGGCTTCGGATGCTTCGATTGTCAAGGCAAGGTCGGAGTATGGAGTTTCCTTTGATGCGAGTGTGGAGAAAGGGAATGTCTTTGCCTGCCAGTTTCACCCGGAGAAATCAGAGAAGGTAGGCATGCAGATTCTGAAGAACTTTCTGGAGGTGCGGTGAGATGCTGGCAAAACGAATCATTCCCTGCCTGGATGTTAAGGACGGCAGGGTGGTCAAGGGCGTCAATTTCGTGCAGCTCCGGGATGCCGGGGATCCGGTGGAGGCAGGAGAAGCCTATTCCAAGGCCGGTGCGGATGAGCTTGTTTTTCTTGACATCACGGCGACGAGCGATGCGAGAAACACCGTGACGGAGATGGTGCGCCGTGTTGCAGAGCGGGTGTTCATTCCGTTTACGGTGGGTGGAGGAATCCGATCCACGGAGGACATGAAGGTGATTCTTCGCGAGGGAGCGGATAAGATTTCGGTCAATTCGGCGGCAATCCGGCGCCCGCAGCTCATTGCGGAGGGCGCGGAGAAATTCGGAAGCCAGTGCATCACCGTGGCGATTGATGCAAGACGCCGAAGGCCGGAGAACCGGGACTGGGAGCCGGAGGACGGCTGGACCGTTTATGTGGCAGGCGGCCGGGTGGACACCGGTCTGGACGCCCTTTCGTGGGCGAAGAAGGCGGAAAGCCTCGGAGCCGGCGAGATCCTTCTTACGAGTATGGACTGTGATGGGACCAAGGCCGGCTATGATATTCCGCTGACCAGGGTGATCTCGGAAGCAGTCGGAATTCCTGTTGTCGCGTCCGGCGGGGCAGGGACGAAGGAGCATTTCCTGGAGGCTCTGACGGAAGGCGGCGCGGATGCAGCATTGGCGGCATCGCTCTTTCACTTCAAGGAGCTTGAAATATCCGGAGTCAAGCAGTACCTTCGGGACAACGGGGTCTGCATTCGGGCATGATAGGAGGAGAAAACGAAAAATGGATGATTCGATGATTCGCAACGAGATTTGCGGCGATGCACAGCCGAAGCTCGTTCTGCATTTTTTTGAAGAAATCTGCAGGATCCCGCATGGATCCTTTCATGTGCAGGAGCTAAGCGACTGGCTGGTGGCCTACGCGAAGGAGAAGAAGCTGAAGCACACGCAGGACGAGGCGGGAAATGTCATCATCTGGAAGGCTGCAACCAAGGGTGCAGCCAGCGACCGTCCTGTCATTCTGCAGGGCCACATCGACATGGTTCTTGAGAAAACCGATGACTGCCCGCTGGATCTTCTGAAGCAGCACATTCAGCTGAAGCGGGACGGCGATACCCTTTATGCGGAGGGTACCACGCTCGGCGGTGATGACGGTATCGCTGTCGCTATGATGCTGGCACTTCTGGAGGACGATACCATTCCGCATCCTCCGCTGGAGTGTGTGTTCACGGTAAATGAGGAGGTCGGTCTTCTCGGAGCGAACGTTCTGGACGTCTCCGGGCTTCAGGGCCGCCGCATGATCAATCTGGACTCGGAGGACGAGGGAATTTTCACGGTCGGCTGCGCAGGAGGTGCTGAGGAGCACTGCACGTTCCCCGTGGAGCGCAAGGAGCACTGCGGCATGATTCTTCAGATTACGATCAGCGGGCTTCTCGGCGGACATTCCGGCGGCTGCATCAATCTGGGACGTGCCAATGCCGATCTTTTGATGGGAAGGGTTCTCTACAAGCTGGCCGGTAAGATGACGGTCCGGCTGCTTTCCATCGAAGGGGGCTCCAAGGACAATGCCATTCCGAGAAGCTGCTGCGCACGGATTCTTCTGGATGCGGACGTGGATCAGAAGGCGGTGCTCCATATCGTGGAGAAGCTGATGAACCAGATTTCGGAGGAATACCGTCTGACGGATGGCGGAATCACCTGGAGCACAGGCTGGGAGGATGCAACCGAAATCCCAGCGCTTGTTATGACGAAAGCCGACACCAGGCGCATCATTGATTTCCTGATGCTGACGCCGAACGGTCTGATTGAGAATGACCCGGCAGACCGCGATCTTCCGCAGACTTCACTGAATCTCGGCATTCTGAACTCCTCGGAGGATCAGGTCAGGGCGGTCTATCTGGTCCGCTCCAGCGTTAATTCTCAGAAGAAATATCTTCAGAAAAAGGTGGAGACGCTGGTGGAGCGCCTCGGAGGATCCACGGAGGTGAAGGGCGCGTATCCCGCATGGGAACGGGCAGACTCGTCCCCTCTTTGTGATGAGCTGTCTGCCATTTACGAAAAGCAGACCGGCAAAAAGCCTGTCATCGCCGTCATTCACGGCGGTCTTGAGTGCGGACTTCTTGCGGCTGAAATCGAAGGCCTTGACTGTGTTTCGATCGGACCGGATATGGAGGGAATTCACACGCCGGATGAAAAGCTTTCCCTTGCTTCTACGGAGAGAACCTGGAGGTTCCTTCTGGAAGCTTTGAGAACGATATAACAGGCACGCGGCATACAGAAAATACAGGGAAGAATACGGCATGGCTGGAATCACGAACGACTGGCTCCCGGCTCTTCAGGACGAGTTCCGGAAGCCTTACTACAAAGAGCTGTATACATTTGTCAGCAAAGAGTATCAGACAAGGACCATCTATCCGCCGGCACAGG
>CALEFO010000221.1 GCA_937877165.1 uncultured Lachnospiraceae bacterium
CTGCGCGGAGGTGTGTGTCAGAACCACGAGCGAGGCGGCAAGGAGCCGGATTCGGTCCAGGGCGAAATCGCGGGCTGCGGGAGTTTGCCCGGAAGCGATTTGAGCCCCGGGAGTTACATTGTCTTTAAGAAAAAGTTCAGAATTCGTCATGGGTTCATTATACCTGTTTATGGTAAGATTTTGTGGGTCTGTTTCACACGGGTAATTTTGACAGTGACAGAGACGGAATACGGCTGCCTGTTAATTTTCAATGTGCATCATCTTCCTGCAGATTAATTCATGCTGAAAATCGGCAAATGCTGAGCAGCGGTAAACAGCAGAAATCGGCGAACGCATCCGGGAAACAGCTTGCGAGAAAACAGAAAATGGTGTAATACATAGATTCTTACAGACAGATCCTTACAGAAGGAAATCCCGCATATGAGCAGATATCCCCCGAATAAGCTGGCGTGGATGCGGGCGGATTCGCATTGCAGAATGTCTGCAGCTGCAGCAAAGAGCAGGGGGCCAGCAGCACATATCTGCGGGACAGGTGAAAAAATACAGGGTAATTGACATATGAGCAATAACGAAGAGCTGAAACCTTTTTCCGGTCAGGAAAATGAGAACATATCAAAAGACACAGACAATGCAGGAAATGCAGCAGGGAGTGCACAGCCCTCTGCTCCGGACAATTCCGCGGACGAGGCCTGGACAGACGATCTGGAGGAGGCAATTCACCAACAGACACTCCGTGAGCAGCAGGAATATGAGAACGGAGCGGAAGGCCTTGACGATCTGGTGGAGGAGACACCCGGAGGGATGAATGCGGCGGATCCGCTGCAGGGGAGCCCTTCCCGGACCGGAGCCGGAAGGGTGCCGGAAGAGGGAATGCACAGCGGCTATGGCAGGAGATCCGGGACGGAGGGAAGGAGAAGCCGGAATTTTGCTGACCCGGATGCCGTGCTGTTCGATGAAGTTGCGGATGAGTCCGTGGGTGAGCAGGATTCCAGCGGAAAAAGGGACGAATGGTTCGAACAAGACGGCAGAAAGTCCGAGGACGGATCGAAGAAGTCCCGTAGACGCCCGGAGAAGGACAGGAAAGGCAAAAAAGAAGAGAAGACAGGAAGAAAAGAAGAAAAAAAGGAGCGTAAGGCTACGGGAAAGCACAGATACGAAGACGAGTACGAGGATGAATATGATCGCAGGAGCCGCCGCGGCCGAAGGGACCGGGACGACGCGGTGCTCTTTGATGAGGAGGACTACGGGGAAGACGAAGGGCGACTGCGCCGTGGAGGTTATGCAGAGAACCGCAGAGACCGGGATGATTATGAGGACGAGCCGGATTTTGGCAGGAGCCGCAGGGACCGCGAGGCCGGAATGTCACGGAAGGAGCGCCGGGAATACGAGGAATTCCTTGCCTATAAGGAACAGCAAAGAAACGGCAGAAAGAAAAAGAGGAAACACCGTGTCCGGAACTTTATCCTCACGGTTCTTATCCTTGTGCTTCTCGTTCTGCCCATACTGGCGATCGCAGCGCGGATGATTGGCATCACGCAGGGGGTCAGTACGCAGGACATTAAGCAGCTGATCAGCGACGAGGTCAAGAAGAGCCAGGAAACCGGTGCAATGGCCGGCTATACGAACATTGCTCTGTTCGGATTGGACTCCACCCAGCAGAGCCTGGATGCGGGCAATAACCGGACGGATGTCATGATCATCGCGTCCATCAACAACAAGACCGGGGAGGTGAAGCTGGTTTCACTGTACCGCGACACGTACCTGGATATCGGCGACGGCAACTACCAGAAGGCGAATGCAGCTTATGCGTTCGGAGGTCCGGATCAGGCGATCAAGATGATCAATACGAATCTGGACCTGAACATCACAGACTATGTGACGGTCGGCTTCGGAGGCGTGGCAGATCTCGTGGATGAGGTCGGAGGCGTGGAGATTGACGTGCAGAGCGATGAGATTGAGCACCTCAACAACTACCAGTCCACGATGGCGACTGAAATCGGCAAGGAGTATGTTCCGGTGACCGCACCCGGTGTGCAGACGCTGAACGGCCTTCAGGCGACGGCGTACTGCCGGATCCGTTATACGGACGGTGGAGACTTCAAGCGGACCGAGCGGCAGAAGGAGGTCCTCTCCAAGGCATTTGAGAAGCTTAAGAAGTCCGGCCCGATTACGATGATCAAGGCGGCGAACAGCCTTTCGAGTGAAATCCGCACCTCTTTGAATCCGGCGGAGATCGCGTCTCTTGCACTGAAGGCAATGCGGTTCAACATTTCCGAGACAAGCGGCTTCCCGAACGATCAGTATCGGACGGTCGGCTATATCGGCGATCAGTCCTGCGTCATTCCGGTGCATCTGACGGACAACGTGGTGTGGCTGCATCAGT
>CALEFO010000222.1 GCA_937877165.1 uncultured Lachnospiraceae bacterium
CTACCCGCTTCTTGCTTCGCTGGATGGCTGCACGGGGCTTTTAAGAGAAGAAGGAGCTGCCTTGTTCGGCAGATGGAGGCGGCATCTTCTGGAAATCCGGCAAAAAGCACCGGAGTGGGAGCATCTTCGGATTCTCGGACCAGAGGATCAGGAAAAAAGGCCGGAAGCAGTGTTTCTTCTGGATCCCGGGAAAATCCTTGTCCGCGATGCCGACGGGCACAAAAGCGGGAAGGAGCTGGGAGCATTTCTTCGGGAAAAGGAGCAGCTGGAGCCGGAGATGTGCTGCGGGCCGGATGTTCTTCTGATGACAGGATGCGCAGACACGGAGAGCGGCTGGAAGCGGCTTTGGCTTGCGATGGAGCATTTGAATGCTTTTCTTGGGAAGGAGAGCAAAGCTCCGTTTGGCAAGGAGAAGGAGAAAAACGTAAGGAGAGAGGAAGAAACGATCGGCCTTTCGATTCTTGCGGAGCAGAAGCAGGCGGTTTCTCTTTTTGCGGCGGCGCAGGCGGCGCTGCACGGCAGGGCGAGGAAGATTTCTCTGGAGAAAGCGGAGGGAGAGATCTCGGCGGAATATGTGATGGCGTACCCACCGGGAATTCCGATTCTGATTCCGGGTGAGAGAATTTCCGGGGAGGATATCCGGGCGATCCAAAGGCTCTGCCGGGAGGAAGGGAAGATCCGGCGTTCTGCTCCGGGACAGATTCTTGACAATCCCAGAGAAATCTATGTATTATAGTGTTTAACTGTGCAGCGAAGCGGCTGCATATCCGGAAGAAATGGTTCTGCCCATCCGGGAGCCTGCCCGTCAGGGACCCTGTTGGGAAACATTCATACAAAATGGAGGAGATTACGATGAAGCACATTATGACTCTGAATACACGTGATATGGTTAAGAGCGCAGAGAACGGCGGATGCGGCGAGTGCCAGACTTCCTGCCAGAGCGCATGCAAGACCAGCTGCGGCATTGCAAACCAGGACTGCGAGAACAAGAACAACTGAGTTTTGAACAGGGAACAGCAAGAGGGCCGGAGCATCTTCGGATGTTCCGGCTCTTTGTCTGTGATGAAGCAAGAGGAACGAAATGATTCATCAGTACAAACTGAACGGATACAACATTATTCTGGACACCTATTCCGGAGCGGTTCATGTGACGGACGAGGTGGCCTATGACGCGATTGCAGGACTCGATGCAGGAAAGGACCGGGAGACCATCGGACGGGAGCTGATGGAAACCTACCGGGACCGCGGACTGACCGGGGAGGATGTCGCGGACACCTTCGCGGACATCGACGAGCTCATCCGGGACGGAAAGCTTTTTACAAAGGACGTCTTTGAGGACAAGGCCTTTGACCTGAAGAACCGGTCGAATGTGATCAAGGCGCTCTGTCTTCTGGTGACGCACACCTGCAACCTGAACTGCTCGTACTGCTTTGCCTCTCAGGGAACCTTTCAGGGGCAGCAGGGCCTGATGAGCTTCGAGACGGGGAAAAGAGCTCTGGATTTTCTGGTGGAGAATTCGGGATTCCGCCGCAATCTTGAGGTGGACTTCTTCGGCGGAGAGCCGCTCATGAATTTTGAAGTCTGCAAACAGCTGGTTGCCTATGCGCGCAGCATTGAGAAGGAGAAGAACAAGAATTTCCGCTTCACGCTGACCACAAACGGCGTGGATGTGGACGATGAGGTCATTGAGTGGGCGAACCGGGAGTGCTACAACGTTGTCCTGTCCCTCGACGGACGCAAAGAGGTCAATGACCGCTTCCGCGTAGACAAGCTCGGGAGGGGCAGCTATGACACCATCGTGCCGAAGTTTCAGGAA
>CALEFO010000223.1 GCA_937877165.1 uncultured Lachnospiraceae bacterium
ACTCGCAAGTGACTGATGTCACTTGCTCCTGTCTGGAGGAAAACGCGTGGCGTTTCCCTCCGGCGTCGAAGAATTCGCCTTCGCGAAATTCTTCTCCTGGCTCGCAAGTGACTGATGTCACTTGCTCCTGTCTGGCATTGTGGATTTTGCCTCAGCGAGGTATCAGCATGAGAAAGAAGATTATTATCATCGCGGGGTGGCTTGCGGTATGGCAGCTGCTCTCTGTGATTATTCACAATCCGATCCTGATGGCGGGGCCGTTGGAAACGCTGGGGGCGCTGGCGGCGCTTCTTGGAACGGCGGAGTTTGCAGAAAGCCTTGTCTTTTCGTTCCTCCGGATCGTCGGAGGCTTTCTTGCGGGCTCAGCAGCGGGAATTCTTCTTGCCTATCTGGCGGATCAAAAGCCCATCCTTCGGGATATTCTGGCCCCCCTTGTAACGGTGCTGAAGTCGGTGCCGGTTGCGAGTTTCATCATTCTTGCTCTGATCTGGTTTGGTTCGGGAGCACTGTCGTTCGTCATCAGCTTTCTGGTTGTTTTCCCGATTCTGTATCTGAATACCCTGCAGGGGCTGCAGAATCTGGACGGAAAGCTTCTGGAGATGGCGGAGGTGTTTCACATCCCGGCATCGTCGAGGCTGAAGTACATTGTTCTGCCCGGCATTTATCCGTTTCTGCAGAGCGGCTTTGAGCTGGCACTCGGAATGAGCTGGAAGAGCGGCATTGCGGCGGAGCTCATCGGGCAGTACAAGCTGAGCATCGGCAATCAGCTCTATATGGACAAGATCACGCTGGACACGGCGGGCATTCTTGCCTGGACGGTAGTGATCCTTGCGGTCAGCTGGCTGTTTGAAAAGCTCTTCCTTCTTCTTGTACGCACGGCAGGAAGGAAAACGTTCGGAGCTGTGGGAAGAAGCGGCGAAAGTGCCGGTGCGGCGAAAGAAAACGGAAGAAGCGGCGAAAGCGTCGGAACGGAAGAAAACGAGCAGCAGGATCGTGCGGGGAAGGGAGAGAAGGCATGACGATCGAAGCAGAGCATATTTTCAAAAGCTACGACGGCAGGAATGTTCTGAATGATTTCTCCCTGGACATTTCCTCGGATTCTTCCTATGCCATTACGGGGGAGTCCGGGGCGGGAAAGACCACGTTCCTTCGGATTCTTCTCGGACTGGAGAAGCCGGATCAGGGCAGAGTACGGCTTCTTGGCGATTACAAATATTCGCGGGTCAACGCCGGCGTGGTGTTTCAGGAGGATCGTCTGTGTGAGAATTTCTCGGCAGTTGAGAATGTCGCAATGGTCAGCCGGAAGCTTTCGCCGCGTATTGCAAGAGAGGAATTGGAGAAAATTCTTCCCTCAGATCAGCTGGATAAGCCGGTTCGGGAATTATCGGGCGGAATGCGCCGAAGAGTCTGCATCATTCGTGCCTGCATCGTGCCGTCGGATGTTATAATCATGGATGAGCCTTTTGCCGGCCTGGATGAAGACAACCGGAAGAAGTGCATCCAGTATATTCGAAGCATTCAGGGGACCACTCCTTTGGTGGTGACAGCACATTCACTGGAGGGATTGGATTTTTGCAAAGCCATCCCGATTCATCAGGATGCTTTGCAAAAGAGCCTCTGAGTAAATCATACCGGCTTTTCTGCGGAGCTTTGCGGATCCGGAAAGACCGGAACAACAAGAAAGGAACCAACTATGGTAACGAGTGACAAGGGGTTAGTAAGCTACAAACACAAGGTTATGGAAGAAGTGGCGCGTCTTGCCTGGGAGGGAAATCTCGATGACGAGCATAAGGAAGAGCTCGTCTACAAGCTTATTCCCGGCCCGAAGCCGACATATCGCTGCTGCATCTACAAGGAACGTGAGGTTACGAGACAGAGAATCCGTCTGTCCTGTGCACAGAACACGATGGGGAATCCGGACTCGAAGAACGTCGTTCAGGTTATCAAGCCTGCCTGCGATGAATGTCCGCTGTCGGCATACTCTGTGACGGACAACTGCCGCCTGTGTTTGGGAAAGGCCTGTCTGAACTCCTGCAAGTTCGGCGCGATCTCCATCGGTGAGTTCCGCTCCCACATTGATCCCAACAAGTGCAAGGAGTGCGGCATGTGCGCACAGGCATG
>CALEFO010000224.1 GCA_937877165.1 uncultured Lachnospiraceae bacterium
GGTTGGTGACCATGACAAGGTCTCCCTTGTGAATCAGCTCCTCCATGGCCTCCGGACTGGTTCCCACGTGTATCTGTCCGGTCGTGACAGCGCCATTCGGATCTCCCGTCAGAAGCTTTCCATTCAGAACGGAAAGAAGATTCCGGTAGCTCGTGTGTGATTCCGCGAGCACTTCCGTGTGGAACAGATCCATGTTCGCATTCGCGATGTCACGAACCGTGATCAGTCCCAGAAGATTGTTCTCCTTGTCTGTCACGCACAGCGTATCAATGTTGCGATCATTCATACGCTTCCATGCATCCCTCGTGGACATCTCTCCGTCCACTCCGGGTTCCTGACGGATATCAATATAGCTGATGGTGGGACTCATATCCACGGACAGCTTCGGAAGCTTTACACCGAAATGGTCCAGCACAAACTGAGTCTCGCGGCTAATCTCCCCCGCTCTTCTCGGCTCATGCGTCTGGTCACTGATCTGGTTTTTCAGCCATGCGTAGGAAATAGCTGAACAGATGGAATCCGTGTCCGGATTCTTATGTCCAATGACACGGATCACCCTCTGCTTGGTTGTATCAAACATCGTTACACCTCTGTCTTGTTTTCTTTCTCCGGAAAGGCCCGGGAAGCCGCCTCTTCGTCGCTCATCATGGTCTTCGCGTTCTTCGCATCGACAAACTTGTCTACCACCTCCGGCACCATGTCCACAAGGCGTGAGAGCGAATTCTGATCCTTAATGTTCACGACCTTGGTGTTGCCGTTCTTGATGATCAGAACCGCACTGGGAGACATCTTTGCGGTAAAGCCGCCCATCCCGGCGTTCTTGTCGGATCCGTTGTTCGATCCTGCCGCTGCGCCGACAGTCACATCGGAAAGCGGAATGAGAAGGGTGTCACCGACCTCGATCGGATCACCAACGACGGTCTTACTCGTCAGAACACCGCCTGCTTCCTGCAGGAGCGAATGAATGACGTTTTCAAAGCTGTTGCTGCGCTTTCTCAAGCCTTCCTGATTCTGATTTTTCTCTGCCATCTTGATACCTCCATGACGCAAAATTCGCGATACCAGAGAGAATTCCACGAAGGGAAACCCTCTCTGTATCCAGAGTGCCATTTAAAAGGGACATATTTTATTTGTAAATTCAGCATGCTACCAAGGCCGCAGGACGATACCTTCAGATAGCTTCCCGTGTCAGAGCTTTTCCCCTGCGGATCAGCGTCCGAATATTCCGGTCTGCAAAGAGGGCTGCGGCCGTCAGCACAAACCGGATCAGCCGAACGGAGCCTTTTGCGGAAAAATCAAGGTCCGCACTGTATTTCTCAAATTCCGGCGTAACCCAGACATGCCCGCAGAGAATGGGAAATAAAATGCCTTCCACCTCCATCAGCATTCCGGTTCCTTCCGGTCCTCCAAGACCTGCGCTTCCTTCCAGTTTCCACTTCGTGGGAAGAAGGCGCCCAAGGAGTTGTCCTGATTTTTCCAGAATAGCATGAATCGCTTCCTTCGTCTCATCAGTTCCAAGAAAAGAAATGATTTTCCCGATGTCCGGCTTTGCCCGCTTTTGCTTTTCCGGTTCCGATTTCTTCACGGTCTCTTTTTCCTGCTTTTCCAGCTCTCCTTGTTTTCCAAGAGGAATCCGGAAGAGCAGAATCCGCAGACAAACGGATCGTTCTCCTTTCCAGGACACCGAAAACCGCACCAGATGAAACAGCCAGAAAACCCGGAATTCCGCCTGCAGGGCTTCCTTCACGCGCCCGGGATCCAAGGTTTGTCCTCCCTCCTGATCCCTGAGACGCCCTTCTGCATGATAGTGAACCGGCACGAAAAGAACAAGAAGGAGAAGGACAAGGAGCACCGCTAAAATTCCAAGAAGGATGCTGCCGATCGTTTTCAGTATGGCAAGAAGGATCAGTGTTCCCGTCATAAAGCCTCCCCCTTCTCTTCCCCGCCGTTCTCCGGCCCTGCGGCAAATGCAGAGACCGGCCGGATTCTCGAATCACGCTTTGCAAGAAAGGGAACCAGGTCCGCTCCGCCGGTCTTCTCCACGCACTCCAGTGTGATTCTGCGAACGAGCTCCAGCGCTTCCGTTCGTCCCTCCGCGATGCCGATGATCATCGGACAGTGCTTCTTCTCATAGGGCTGCCGGAGATTGATGCAGTGAAACAAAAGGAGCTGTCCCATTCTAGCCTGCTCCGGCTGTTCTTCAGAGAGCTCCGCAGAGGAAGAAACGCCGTGCGAAAACGCTCTCCTTTTGGAAAGCGTTTCATCGCACAGCGTTATGACATACAGCGTAAGGCTTCCAGCATGATGGCGCAGACGCCATTTAACCTGTTCCGGATGTCTGATCTTTGGACTCACATACAAATCTCGGTAAAACTGCATTGCCTTCCTCCGCCTATGCAGTGACCAGGCAGCACAGCTTCCGCATCTTCTGTCCGGAAAATGCTTCTTACTGCTGTGCCGCAGCCTGACTGTTCTGTGCTGCATTCGCGTCCGCCTGGACGGTACCCGCATTCGCATCCGCCGCGCCGGTGGCCGGATTGTTCCCCGTCCCGGCCCCTGCCGCATCCGAGGCTCCGGTGTTATCCGCTCCTGCCGCATTTCCTGCAGCATCTGCGCCCGTCTGACCTGTTCCGACATTTGCATCCGCCGCACCGGCGGCCGGATTGTTCTCCGTCCCAGCCTCTGCCCCATCCGAGGCTCCGGTGTTATCCGCTCCTGCCACATTCCCAGCAGCATCCGTTCCCGCCGTATTGTCGGTTCCGGTCACGGTCGTTGTCTTCGGCGTCTTCGTCGTTGATTCCGGAATTCCATCACCATCCAGATCATAGGCATCCGGAACGCCGTCTCCATTCGTATCGATGGCATCCATGATGCCGTCCCCGTCCGTATCCATATTCAGAGCGACCGTCGTTCCGGTCGATTCGGAAGGATCCTGTGCCGTCTGGGACGAGCTGTCCGCTCCGACCATGACATAATTGGCGTCATCATCCTCACCGGCCTTCGGCGTGTAGCCGAAATACTCATCCAGTACACTTCTTACAACCGGAACAGCGGAAACGCCGCCGCTTCCCGCTCCCTCCACAATGACAGTAATCGCCACCTTCGGGTCCTCCTCCGGTGCAAATCCGGTAAACCACGCATGGGAAGTGCTCTCTCCGGTCACGATCTCAGCCGATCCCGTCTTGCCGCACGGATTGTACGGACGGGAGCTGAGCTTCGCCGCCGTTCCTTCTTCCACAACGTCCCGCATCATTTCCCGCATCTTGGCCGCGACCTCGGCGGTCATCACCGTGCGGTATTCCTCCGGCTTCGTCTCCGAGAGTGTGGTGCCGGTTCCGGTCTTCACCGAGGCGATGATCTGATCCTTGTGAATCGTTCCGCCGTTTGCGATGGCAGCCGTGACCATGTTCAGGTGCATCGGCGTCATCAGTGTGGAGCCCTGTCCGATGGACAGCTGCGTCACATCCTCCGTGGTGGTATCCGCCGACAGATTGTAGGAGCT
>CALEFO010000225.1 GCA_937877165.1 uncultured Lachnospiraceae bacterium
TTTCTCCTCGAGGTGCCGCAAAAAACGCGGCACAGAAAGGTAAAAATGGCTGCATTACATTTTGACAAAGAAAAAATCGCGGAGCGTTTTATTCGCTACGCCAGAGTTTTTACACAATCGAAGGAAGGTATCGCAGATACGCCGTCCACGCAGTGCCAGTGGGACCTTGCACGTCTTCTGAAAAAAGAGCTGGAGGAAATGGGCGCCTCTGATGTTGTGTTGGATGAAGAAAAATGCTATGTTTACGCAACCATTCCGGGCAATATTCCGGCAGACGAGAGAAAGCTTTCGACCCGCGACGACAGAAAGAAGAAGCGGCGCGAGAACAGTGCGCCGATCCTGGGTCTTGTTGCCCACATGGATACCTCCGATGCTGTGGACGCAAGCGCTCACCCTAAGATTCACCCACGGAAGATTGAGAACTATGACGGCGGAACGATCGTTCTGAATGAGGAAAAGAATCTCTCCATGAGCCCTTCGGAATATCCGGAGCTTGCCGGGAAGAGGGGAAAGACCCTGATTGTTACGGACGGCACCACCGTTCTTGGCGGTGATGACAAGGCTGGCGTCGCACAGATCATGGAGGCCGCACAGTTTCTTCTGCAGCATAAGGAGATCGCCCACGGCACAGTCCGGATCATGTTCACGCCGGACGAGGAGGTCGGAAACGGAACCCGGAACGTAAATATGGATGAGTTTGCCGTGGACTACGGCTACACTGTAGACGGCGGCGGAATCGGAGAGCTGGAATACGAGAATTTCAACGCAGCCTCCGCCCATCTTACGATTCAAGGTCTCTCCACGCATCCCGGAAGTGCCAAGGGCAAAATGAGAAATGCTCTTCTTGTTGCAATGGAATACAATGCACTTCTTCCTGCCGATGAGATTCCGGCGAAGACGGAGGGGTATGAGGGCTTCTACCACCTCGAGGAAATGCACGGCACCGCAGATGCCGCGGAAATGGACTACATCATCCGTGATCATGACCGGACAAAGTTTGAGCACCGCAAAGAGGTCATTCTGGAAGCCGTGCAGAAGATCAATGACAGGTATGGGGCAAACGTTATGACAGCGGAGGTTTCGGACAGCTACTATAACATGGAAGAAAAGATCCGTCCGCATATGCACCTCATCGAAAATGCCAAAGCGGCGATGCGGGAGATCGGTGTGGAGCCTGTGGTTTCTCCGATCCGCGGCGGCACGGACGGCGCCGTGATGAGCTTTCGCGGGATCCCCTGCCCGAATCTTTTCACGGGCTCCTACAACTTCCACAGCCGCTATGAATATGTCGTCGCCGAAGAGATGGCTCTCGGCGCGGAAACATTGATAAGGATACTGAACAAATATGCAGGATATGAACTTGACTGAGAAAACACAAACGGCAAAGGCCCGAGTCCCCATGCCGGTAAAGCGCCCGGAAAATGAGAGGAGAAAGGCATCCGCAGAGGAGCTTGCAAGACAGGAGGAGTATCTTCGGAAGGCACAGATCTATACGGCGCAGCTGGCAGGGATCCTCGGGCGGACGCCAACCTTTCACGTACATAACTTCGGCTGCCAGATGAACGCGCGGGATGCAGAAAAGCTCTCGGGGATTCTGCGCGCTGCAGGCTATCAGGAGATTGAGGAGGAGTCCGCGGATTTTGTCATCTACAACACCTGTACGGTGCGTGACAACGCCGACCAGCATTTCTTCGGTCGTCTCGGCCGCGCTTCCCACTTCCGAAAATCCAATCCGTATATGAAGATTGCGGTCTGCGGCTGTATGACGCAGGAAGAGAGCGCCGTGAAGAAGATCAAAAAAAGCTACCCATACGTCGATCTTATTTTCGGAACCCACAACCTGTTCTGCTTCCCGCAGTATCTGTGCGGGGTCTACGAGGGAAAGCAGGGCGGCTTCGATCCCAAGGGCCACAAGATCACACAGATCTGGGAGGCCACTGATGAGATTGTCGAGGATCTTCCTGTGGAGCGCAAGTACTCCTACAAGTCCGGCATCAACATCATGTTCGGCTGTGACAATTACTGCACCTACTGCATCGTTCCCTATGTGCGGGGGCATGAGAGGAGCCGTGAGCCGCAGGATATTTTAAGAGAATGTGAAAAGCTGGTTTCTGATGGCGTTGTGGAAGTTATGCTCCTTGGACAGAACGTCAATTCCTACGGGCACGACCTTGAGAATCCCTGTTCTTTTGCCGAGCTCCTTACTGCAGTTGCGGAGGTTCCGGGAATCCGGCGTGTCCGCTTTATGACGCCGCATCCCAAAGATATGGGGACGGATGTCCTGGAAGTGATCCGGGATCATCCGAACATCGCGCGCCACATCCATTTTCCTCTCCAGTCCGGCTCCAATGAGATCCTGAGGAGAATGAACCGCCGCTACACGAGAGAGCAGTTCATGGAGCGGGCGGCAGAAATTCGCGCCATGATTCCGGATGCCGCCATCACAACGGACATCATCGCAGGCTTCCCCGGAGAGACATCAAAGGACGTGGACGACACGGTGGATGTCATTGAGAAAGTCGGCTTTGACAACGCCTACACCTTCATTTACTCCCCGCGAAAGGGAACGCCTGCTGCCGCCATGGAGCAGGTTCCGAAGGAAGAGGTCCAGAAGGGCTTTGACCGGATTCTTGCCGCCGTGCAGGAGAGTGCAAAAAAGCGTGCGGGGGCGCTTGCAGGAAGGACCATGACGGCTCTTGCCGAGGAGGTCAACACGCAGGATCCGCAGTATATCACCTGCCGTCTTTCGAATAACATCATCGTTCATGTAAAGGGCGATGCGTCCATGATCGGGCATTTTTATGACGTGACGCTGGACGAGTGCCGGAATTTCTATTATTTCGGGACGGTTCTTCGGGAAAACGAACGGGGCTATTAAGCGGGAGAGTCCGATTTTTGTTCTGCCGCATGGCAGGGCAGAAGCATTACAGGTTTGGAGTTAACAGTTATGTCATTTCCGAAAATCGAAGATGTCTCGCCGATGATGCAGGAGTATCTGCGCACGAAGCAGGCACATCCGGAGTGTCTTTTGTTTTACCGGCTGGGTGATTTCTATGAAATGTTCTTCGACGATGCAAAGATCGCATCCAAGGAGCTGGAGCTCACGCTGACAGGGAAGTCCTGCGGCCTGAACGAGCGCGCGCCGATGTGTGGCATTCCGTTCCACGCGGTGGACATTTACATCGCAAAGCTCGTGGAAAAAGGCTACCGCGTTGCCATCTGTGAGCAGGTGGAGGACCCGCGGTTTGCAAAAGGACTCGTCAAGCGCGAGGTCACAAGAATCGTGACCCCCGGAACCAATGTCAGCCCGGAGACGCTCGACGAACACAAGAACAATTACATCATGGCGGTTTTCTACGACGCAGGGACATGCACAAGCGGTCTTGCCGTCAGCGATATTTCCACAG
>CALEFO010000226.1 GCA_937877165.1 uncultured Lachnospiraceae bacterium
TAAAAAGCTTGCTCCAGACCCTGGTGTCACGAAGGAGAATCGCATCCTTTACGATGTCTGTCCCCGTGAAGATCTGAGGCTTCCCGCCGTATTCCGCTTTCCGGGGCGCCTGCTCCTCTCTGCCCGTCTTTGCCTGTCCGGTCTTTTTTTCTCCCACAGGCTCTCTGTCTGCCTGGCACATCCCGTTCGCATCTGCCGTTTTCTTGTATTCCACCGCTTTGTCGTATTCTGCCGTTTTTTCGTATTCTGCTGCCTCTTCCGGCGTCACCGCGAGGAAGCCGCAGCCGCAGATCCCGGCCCCAGTCCTTTCGTGCAGCGCATACAGGCACTCCAGCATTCCAGGTTCCATGGCATCATCCGCATCAAGGAACGTGACAAAGCTTCCCTTCGCCGCCGCAAGGCCGCGGTTTCTAGCCTCAGAAACTCCCTCATCCCGCATGTGAATCACCTGCATGGAAACGCACCGAAGCTCCGGATGTTCTCCCTTCAGCGCACCGGTCTCACCGCCCTTTTGCGCCAGCGCATCACAGAGCCGGCTGCTCGCATCGTCTGAGCCGTCATCCACCAGAATCACCTCCAGAGGAAGGCTTCTTCTCACCGTCTGGCATAGAATGCTCCCGACTGCCGCATCCAGTGTCTTCTCCGCATTGTGTACGGGAATGATCACGCTGATGACAGGATCGTTCCCGCTGCTGTTTCTCTGCTTTTCTTCCACCTTATGACCAGCTTTCTGCAGCGGACGCCACCCGCATGCCAACCACATCTCCGATTCTTACAGAAAAATCAGGTATATCCGGAACGGCCGCCGTTTCCTTCCTGCTCAGACTTCCGCTGCCTGAAAAGACGACAGCCGTTTATCTTCTTGCCTGAAGGAGAAAAACGGTTCTCACCGCCCGGATCGTCATGCCGGACGGATGCTTCATGATCAACGACAGCAGGCGGTTTGCGGGATCCTGAATCGGCTTTCCGTACCTGCCAAGCCGCTGTGCTGCATTCTCTCTCCGGCAGAGCTCCTGTACTCTTGCAATGACCTGTCTCTCACAGACACCCTGTCTTCGCACCTCGTTCTTCAGAACCAGCAGGAATAAAAACAGGAATTCCTGCTCCACCTGCAGGTGCCCGTTCGGAACTCTCTTCTCCTCCATCTCGCGGTGGAGAATCCCGCAGAGGCGTTTGATGTTGTCGTACATGCCGCCGTCATATCCATGTGCCATGGAATCCGACACAAAACGATAGTGATAATCATAGTTGTCCTTCAGAACCACCACGCGCTCCGCATCCAGAAGGACCGGAACCATGATGCTGACATCCTCTCCCATCCGAATCTGCGGATCGCAGAAGTGCAGATTGTCCAGAAGGAGCCCGCGCGAAATCAGCTTCATGCAGCGCGACAGGATAAGCGTCCGGGTTTCATTCCCGAGAAGCTTCGCCTTGATCTTGATGCGAAGTGTCTCCCCTTCATAGATTCCGGGGGCCGCCGCATTGGTCTTTTTCTCCTGCGTGTGATTCCATTCCCGCTCAATGACATAGCCGCCGCAGATCACCTGTCGGATCGGTCCTTCCTCACCCTCTGCAAGGGCCGCTGTCATCTTGGCAAGGCAATCCGGCTCCAGCCAGTCATCGCAGTCCAGAAAACACAGGTACGGCGTCCGGCTCTCCCTTACGCCGCGGATCCAGGTTGCCATCAGGCCCTCGTTCCCTTTATGGATCACATGGACTCTGGAGTCCATCGCGGCCGCGTGATCGCAGATTCTCCCGCTCTCATCACGGGAACCGTCATCGATCAGCCACAGCTCGAAGTCCGGAAAGGTCTGCGCCAGGATGCTGTCGATGCAGGCCTGCAGATAATTCTCTCCATTATAAACCGGCACAATCACGCCGACACGGGCAGTCTTCTGCATTCTGCTCTCCCTTTCACTCTCCCAACACCTTCCGGTACACTGTCTCAATCCGGTCCAGGTGCTTTTCAAATCCGTATTCGCTCTCCGCTCTCTGAAGCGAAGCACGGGAGGCTTCCTTCCAGGCAGTCTCATTGGTAAGAAGCCGGATCAGGGCCTTTGCCATCTGCCCGCTGTCCCCGGCATCCGCAAGCTGCGCCTGCGGGCCGTCGCCCACAAGGTTCGGAATCCCTCCGACATTCGTCGTCACCATCGGAAGACCATACCCCATCGCCTCCAGAAGAGACATCGGCATCGCTTCCATATGCGAGGGAAGGAGAAAAATCATACTCTGCGCCAGAAGCTCTTCCTTCTCTGCTCCCCGCACCCAGCCGGGAAAACGCACATTGTTCCTGCAAATGGAATCCGAAAGGCCTTCCGTCACAAGGCGTCTGTCCCCGACACCTCCGAGAACAAAGGTCGCCTCCGGAACCTGTTCCGTCACCTGCCGGATGATTTCCGGCATCTCCCGCATTCCCTTTCCTTCCGTAAGAACGCCGAGATACAGAATCTCCCTGTTCTTCTGCCGGAGCCTTCGCTGCTCTTCTTCCATCACCTCCGGGTGAACAACACTGTAGTTGGGGACCACGTCAATCCGCTCCTTCGGAAACGTCACGGACAGTACCTCTTTCCAGTGATCCGTCAGAACGATCATTCGGCTGCACCTGCCGTAGACACTCCGCACCAGCTTCTTTTTAACCTCCGGTGCATTCTCATAGAACTCCGCAAAGGCCGAGCCGTGGATGTGATTGATCACCGGAATGCCATGTTTTGCTGCCATCTCAATGAACGGAAGCTTCCGATAGAAGCTCGGTCCGAAGGAAGAATGAATATGAACAAGTTCCGGCGGATCCTTCCGCAGGATCTCCCGGAACTGCCGATATGCCTTCAGGGCCTTTTTCATTTTATCTGATTTACTCCCGTCACAGTAGGACTCGACATAGGTAATCCGAAAGTCCTTCTCCAGACGGCTTCCGTAATACCCTGAGGTCACGGCGGCAATTCCGCCGTGCACCAAGGGATCCGGCACAATCATACAAATATGATGCATCACTTCGCTCCTTTGTGCCCCAGAACCACAACCACGGTCTGCAGCAGGATTTTGAAATCCAGCGTCAGCGACCAGTTGTCGATATACTGCAGATCCAGCCGCACCACCTCGTCGAAGTCCGAAATATCACTTCGCCCGCTCACCTGCCACATACCGGTAAGTCCCGGCGTCATAGAAAGACGGCGGCGGTAATGCTCATCATACTGCTCGAATTCGTCCTCGGTCGGAGGTCTCGTGCCGACAAGACTCATATCTCCCTTTAACACGTTCAGAAACTGCGGGAACTCATCCAGGCTCGTCCTGCGAAGGAACGCTCCCACCTTCGTGATGCGGGGATCATGATCCATCTTGAACATCAGACCCTTGACCTCGTTCTCCCGCTCCAGCTCCTTTTTCCTCTCCTCTGCATCCTGATACATGGAGCGGAATTTGTAAATCTTGAACCGCCGTCCGTTCTTGCCGATTCTTGTCTGGGCGAAGAACACCGGTCCCGGCGAATCCAGCTTGATCGCGGGGGCAATGAACAGGGTCAGGATGCCGGTGATGATAACGCCGACAAGGCCGCCCAGAATGTCGAACATCCGCTTGATCAGAAGCCTCTTGTAGCTCGAACGGAAACGCATGTAGGTCACAGTCGTGTAATCCGCGAAGGTCTCGACCTTCGTCGTGGCACCGCCTACATCCGGAAGATCCAGATTGTACCGGCAGACAACCCCCATCTCCTCGAATCCGTCAATCAGAGGCCGCACCTCTTCCTGCGTCAGGCCAGGCGTATTGATGAACACCTCGTCAAACGGAATCTGCGTCAGCTTCTCCGTCATCTCCCGGAAGGAAGCCGCCCGCTCTTCCTCCGTTGCATCCCGCATATTCTTCACAGAAGCGGAGCCGACGATCTGATAGGACAGATCAATGTTCGTCCGCAGTCTCGTGATCGTGCTGTCAATCTGATCCGCTGGAGCAACCACCAGGACCTTCGTCACCAGCTTGTCATCCGTGTAAATTCCGTGCAGAAACCTCTTGAACAGGATGTGCGCAAGGTACATCATCAGCA
>CALEFO010000227.1 GCA_937877165.1 uncultured Lachnospiraceae bacterium
ATAGGAAACCGTGGACTCTGTCGTATAATTCGGCCCCCCGTTTGTCGTTGTATAGATGATATCGAAAATCTGCAGCGCACCGGCAAAACGTGTCATCAGAATGTACCAGAAGGTCGGACGGATCGACGGGAGCGTAATGTTCGTAAACTGCTTCCATTTTCCTGCTCCGTCTCCTTCCGCCGCTTCATAGAGATCTGCTGGAACCTGTTGAATTGCCGTAACATAAATCACCGCCGAAATTCCAAAGCTTCTCCAGATCGAGATGAAGGAAACCACAAAAATCGTAAGCCCCGGCGTATTCAGGAAATTGATTTTTCCAAGCCCCATAGACTGCAGCATGGCAGTAACCAGACCGATATTGGAGTGCAGAATCATTCTCCACATAATGCCGATGGCTGTCGCAGAACAGATCACAGGGAGGAAATAGACCGCCCGGAAGAATTTGTTCTTCCTGTTATTCTTCGCAAGAACCGCGGCCACAACAATGGCGCCGAAGGCCTGAATCGGCACTTCCAACGCAGTAAAAATCACAGTCACCTTCAGACTGTTCAGAAACCTTCCATCATGAAATGCCTTGATATAATTTCCCAAGCCGACAAAATCCGCTTTGTTCAATGTCATCGGCACATCGAAAGCACTCAGCCCAAATGCAATAATCAGTGGAAGAATGCCGAACAAAACCAACAGCAGCATGGATGGCGCAATGAACATATAGGCGGCATGTGCCGGATTATTCCAATACTTCCTTACCTTCTCCATCTTGATCCTCTTCTATATAGAAAGGGTCGGCATCTTTTCGCGATTCCGACCCCCTTCTGCAGCTCTCCGTGTATGAAAACCGATTATGAATTGTAATCTGCAACAATATCATCTGCCGATGTCTGTGCCGTGTTCAGAATATCTTCAACCGAAGTACTGTCAAATGCAGCTGCATTGATCATCGGAGGAATCACATCAGAGAGAATTGCGTTGATTCCCGGGAAGCTGGAATCCACAATAAAATCAGTCGGAGCTTCCGGATTTGCCTGCGACATTGCAGAAAGCTTCGCGCTCGCCTTATATTCCTCATTTGCTGCCACTGAATAAGTGTATGCCGGGAAGCCGTTTGCCAGAGACCACTGAAGTGCTGGACTGCTCCCATCCGCATCTTCCGTATTCCACCATTCAATAAACTTATAGGCTGCCAGTTTTTCTTCCTCACTGACACCGTTAAGCACAGAAAACCCAAGAACTTCTACGGAATTCATGTCTCCTGCTGCATCCTGCGGGATCAGGCCGATTCCATAATTCACACCTGCAGTATCCAGGCCTGCCGTTACCCATGGGCCGCCAACCGTAAGGCCGATCTGCCCTGCGCTCATCATCGAATCGGTATCTGCTTCCTGCGGATTATCTCCGTTTGCCACCAGTTCCTTATACATATTCAGGAACTTGGCATAGCCTTCATTTCCGGCAAAATTTGCTGCCCACTGATCTCCATCCTTCGTCACGGCAAGTCCGCCGAAGCGCTGCATGATATGTGCGATCTGATAATTGTAATCATAGGAAATTCCAGATCCGTAAACGTTCTTGGATGCATCGGTGATTTTCTGCGCATCTTCTTTCCATTCATCCCACGTTGTCGGGGCCTTCTCCGGATCCAGTCCTGCCGCCTGAAACAGATCCTTATTCCAGTACATGTAATAGCCGACAACCTGGAACGGAACAAAGTATTCATAATCGCCATCCGTGCAATAATCCAGGTAAGACTGCATGAAATCAGTCTTATCCAGCGACGTCTTGTCAAAAATATCGCTGACATTCTGCATATAGTCGCCGTAAGTAAAACGATAGGCACTGGATGCAAGGATCATGGTAGGGCCTGTGCCTGCTGCAAGGGCAGTGGACAACTGACTGTCAAAATCAGAAGAAATATCCATCTCTACCGTGATTCCATCGCTGTTTTCTTTATTAAACTGATCCACCAGCTGAACCAGCATATCTCCATCCGAGCCAGTGAATGAATTCCAGAACGTAACCTTTGTCCCATTTAAATCCTTCTCAGCTGCAGATGTATCTGATGCCGCAGATTCCTCTGTCTGTGCACTTTCCTCCGTGCCAGCCTGGGTACTGCCCTCCGAAGCAGGCGCAGATGCTCCGCAGCCTGCAAGCAGACCGGCCATCATAGAGACTCCAAGTACTGTTGCCAACAACCTCTTTTTCATCTTCTTTGCCTTTCCGCCGTAATTCCGGCCAATGCTTCCGGCAGAAGTTTTCCTCTGCCTCAAGTTCCCTTCCGAATATGAGTTTCGTCGTGTAGGGGACTCCCCTCCTTCAAATGTACACGTGTACATTTATTTGTTGTCTGTATCATAGCCTTGTTCCAATAATCCGTCAACATTTCTCTGTTAATATCGTCATTTAGTTGGATTTTCCCGTTGTATTTTTGTATATATTTACCATTATATTCTTAGAACACGGGTACATTTTTCGCATTTTCTGATGAGGGTCAGCGATGAGCATAACCGGGCCGAGAGCAATGAAGCGGCAGAACCTCAAACTGCAAAAAGACTGCATCCCTCCGAATCGAGAGATGCAGTCCCTGCTGTTCCTCAGGCAAGAGCCCGTGTTTTCTTTTTGATTACCAGCGGTATGTACTCATACCGTCAGAACTTCTCAGATGCTGTCCGCAATGTCGATGTTGACGCCTTCGAGACCGACCCATGCACCGTCCTTCGCTTCACTTGCTTCCGGATGTGCGATAAGCCACTTGTTGGTCATGCGCAGCATCTTGTCCTCGCCGCTCTTTCCTGCGGTCTCGCACGTTCCGACATTGGTTCCCTGCGGAAGAGCAACCAGAACCTTGAAGCCCTTGGATGCATCCGCGTGACAGGGAGCATAGTGAAGAGAGGTTGCATAGACCTCAACCAGTACGCCTGCCGGCACCTTGAATGCCTTGATGGTATTGGTGTCCAGCTTCCCGTCCTTCGTGATATCGCTTTCTCTGCCGAGCAGAAGAATGAAGTCCTCTGTTCCGAGGTTGAACTCACTGCTGCGGTGATACTCTACGCAGTTGAGCTTTGTATTGTGTCCGTTGCACCATCCGAACTGAACCGGGAGACCGCCGAACAGGGACGGAGCGATTGTCTTGCTGGCGTCAAGATTCTGAAGTGCAGGCTCTTCGGCCACATAGTCCGTTCCTTCCGGAAGCGGTGTGTGCTCCTTCAGTGCGTCGACGATCGGCTGAACATCATAGCCGGTCACAACCTTGCCGTATTCTGCAAATTCGGGATCTGTTACCTGATAGATTTTCATGATACATTCCTCCTGAAATTTCTGATTCCGCATAAAAGCGGTTCCGCTGTCTCATTTTAACATCGGAACCGCTTCTTCTCTACTTGTTTTATCCAGTCTTCAATATGGAATCAACCCTTGACCGCACCGGCAGTCAGACCGTCAACGATCTGGTTGCTGAAGCAGCAGTAAACCACGATGGTCGGGATGATGGCCAGAATGATGGCCGCGAACATCTGGGAATAGTTCGTGTTGTAGGGCCCTACGAATTTCGACAGGGAAACCGGGAGGGTTTTCTTCGCATCATCCGAAATGAAGACCATGGCGAGCAGCAGCTCATTCCAGTTGCCGACGAAGGTCATCAAACCGGTTACAAAGAAACCGGTTCTTGCCAGCGGAAGCGCTACCTGAACAAAGATCTGATAGATATTCGCGCCGTCGATGCAGGCGGACTCAATCAGTTCGTGAGGCATGCTCTTGAAAAAGCCGGTCATGATGAAAATCGTAATCGGCAGTGAGAAGGTCAGATACGGCAGGATCAATCCCGTCAGGCTGTTGGACAAACCGATCTTCGCAAATCTCGTGAACAGAGGGATCAGCACGCAGTGAACCGGAATCATCATACCGGTCATAAAATACGTCAGTACCGCGCCCGATGCCTTCCAGCGCATGACACCGATGGCAAACGAGATCATAGCGCCCAAAACCATGGACAGAATCAACGTAACAATGCAGACGAGGAACGAGTTCATTGTCGCCGTCCCCAGATGTCCTGCCGTCCATGCGACGATGTAGTTGCCGAGCTGAATGACCTTCGGCAGTGCAAAAGGTGAGGTAAAGATCTCCGCATTGGATTTAAAGGAGACCATAAAGGTCCACAGAAGCGGAGCCAGATAGATTACCATCATCAGAATCAGGAATACATAAATCAGCACCAGGGTCGGTGTCCAGCGGATCTTCTGCTTCTCTTTTTTCTGTTTGCCGGCGGAGCCGTTTGTCATTGCTTTTACGTTACTCATTTTACGTCTCCCTCCTTTTATGTATTGTCATCCTTGAATACCTTGTTGATGATAAAGGTCATCAGAAGGCACAGAACCAGAAGAACCACGCCTATTGCGCTGGCATAGCCGTATTTGAAATACTTAAAGCCCTGTGTATACAGGTGGGTTGCCAGAACCTCCGTCTTGTGGTTCGGACCGCCTTCGGTCATGTTGTAGACAAGATCGAAGAATTTCAGGGATCCGATAGCATTCAGACTCATCGCTGTTCCGACCATCGGCTTAATCAGGGGAAGCGTAATATGACGGAAGGTCTGTACCTTCGTGCAGCCGTCGATGTAGGAAGCTTCATATAAGGACTTGTCAATTCCGGAAATCTGCGCCATATACAGCATCATGGACTGTCCGACATACTGCCAGAGAGACACAAAGGCAATCACCCACATCGGGAGAATAATAAAGCCCTTGGTGTCCATCAGCCAGAGCGGTCCTTCCATCCCGAACTTCTGAAGGAGCTGGTTAATGCCGAGCTTGGGGCTGAAGATGAACATCCACAGAAGTCCCAGAGCTGCAGAGGAAAGGACACAGGGAAGATAAATGACGTTCTTAAAGAGATTCTTGCCCTTGGGGATATTCGTCAGAAGTCCCGCCAGAATCAGACCCATGATCAGCTGTGAAACACAGGAGAAGATCAGGAAGAAAATGGAATTCTTCAAGGCGATCTTCATCGTG
>CALEFO010000228.1 GCA_937877165.1 uncultured Lachnospiraceae bacterium
CTGCTCCATTCTGGCAACAGTCTCCCGCTCTCCGAGGATCACAACACATTTTCTCGCCCGCGTAATCGCGGTGTACAGAAGATTCCGGTTGAACAGGCCGGACGGCCCCGTAAGAAGAGGCAGGATCACTGCCGGATATTCCGATCCCTGCGATTTATGCACAGTGATCGCATAGGCCAGCTCCAGATCATCCAACTGTGTGAACGGATAATGGACAACCTTATCCTCGTCAAAGCGAACCACCAGTTCCGCGCTCTCCATGTCCACATCCGCAATCACGCCAAAATCTCCGTTAAATACGCCGGTTCCCTTCTCGATCGGCATACCAAAATTCCCCGGAATTTCCCATTCCATCTGATAGTTGTTGCGTGTCTGCATCACCTTATCCCCCACCCGGAAAACCTGGTCGTGGGCTCTTGTCTCCTTTTTGCCCGCTGCCGCCGGGTTGAGGACACTCTGCAGTACTTCATTCAGCCGGATACAGCCAAGTGCCCCTTTCCGCATCGGAGTCAGCACCTGTATGTCATCCCGTGTCCCCTGCACATACTTTGGCAGCATCTGCTGCATCAGCATCACAATGTGCTTATAAATCACCTGTGGATCCTTCCTTTCAAGAAAGAAAAAATCCCTGGAATGATTGTCCAGATCCAGCGGCTCTCCTTGCAGAATCCGGTGTGCGTTCATGACGATGTCACTCTGCTGGGCCTGCCGGAAAATCTTCTGAAGCGTAATGGAGCAAAAGGCTCCCGATTCCATCAGATCCCGAAGGACTCTTCCCGGTCCGACGCTGGGAAGCTGGTGAATATCTCCCACCATAATCAGCCGGGTTCCCGGACGGATCGCGCGAAGAAGCGCATGGAACAGAAACAGGTCTACCATCGACATCTCATCAATGATCACTGCATCCGCCTCCAGCGGATTGTCCGGGTCTTTGTCAAAGCGCCAGAATTCTTCGCCAGTCCCCCGACTCTCCTCCGCATTCTCTTCTCCCATCGACTTGTAGCCCAGGAGGCGGTGAATTGTCGCCGCTTCGTATCCCGTCGCCTCCGTCATTCTCTTCGCCGCGCGCCCGGTCGGGGCCGCCAGGAGTACGGACTTCACATCTGCGAGAAAAAAACGGATGATCGCATTAATTGTCGTCGTTTTTCCTGTTCCAGGGCCGCCGCTGATCAGAAGGACACCCCTTGTCACAGCAAGCTCCACAGCCTTTCTCTGCAGATCATCCAGATGAAGATCCTCCTTCTCCTCGATATGACGGATCCGCAGAAGAATTTCCTCTTCCGTGAAGCTCTTCACTTCCACGCTGTCCAGCTCCATAAGACGCCGCGCAATATTCTGCTCCAGGCCATATGCATAGGAAGAGAACACCTGCGGATCGCTGTCGTTCCCAGTTCCGCCATCCTCTTCCGGCACCCGAATCCGAATCTTCCGATCCAGCACAAGATTCTGAAGCTGAATCGCAATCACCTCTCCCGGAACATGCAGAAGCTCCTCGGCCTTCCACAAAAGCGCAGACTCCGGCAGATAGCTGCTTCCTTCCTGAAGGCTCCCCGACAGGACATACTGGATGCCGCTCCGGATCCGGTAGTCGGAATCCAGCCGAATGCCGCTCTTCTTTGCAATCTCATCCGCCGTGGAAAAGCCGATTCCCGTGATGTCCTCTGCAAGCCGGTACGGGTTCTCCTTCAGAACCGCGTACATATTCTCGCCGTAGGTCTCCCAGATTTTCAGAGCCTTTCTCCCGCCGATTCCGTACTGCTGCAGGTAAATCATGGCATCCCGGATGTCTTTCTTCTCGGCAAGCTGCACCGAAATCTCCCGGGCGATTCGCTCACTGATTCCCTTGACTTCAGCCAGCCGCTCCGGCTCTTCGTCCAGAATGTGCATGGTATCCTCACCGAATTTCTTCACGATCCGGGCCGCAAGCGTCTCCCCGATCCCTTTGATGGCTCCTGAGGCAAGATAGCGGTACACCGCCTGTGCTCCCTCCGGCTCCACGACGCGGTACTCCCTGACCTTAAACTGCTCGCCGTATACCGGATGGGTGACCACCTCTCCCTCCAGTTCCACGCTTTCTCCCTCTGAAATTGCCGGAGGATACCCCGTGCAGGTGATCTGCTCGCCCTCGTCACAGACCTCAAAAACCGTATACAGATTGTCCTTGTTCCGATAAATAACCGATGAAATGTATCCTTTAATATTTTCCATGAGTAGATCAGATCGTTCAGATGAGCCAGAAGAAAGGAAAACCGGACGGAAGGCTTCCGTCCGGTCCAAAGCAGCAGGATCACGCCTCGATGGTGCTCTCTCCCGCAATGAATTCCACATATTTACCTGTGCCGATGGCCACTGCCGTCATCGGATCCTCTGCCGTCACGGCACTGATGCCGGTCTTGCTCGTGATCAGGTCCTCCAGGCCATTCAAAAGGGAGCCGCCGCCCGTCAGGACAATGCCGCGATCCGCGATGTCTGCCGCAAGCTCCGGCGGTGTCTTCTCCAGAACACTGTGAATTGCCTCCACGATCTGGTTCGTGGATTCCTTCAGTGCCTCCTCCGTCTCTCCAGAAGAAACCTTGATTGTCCGGGGAAGTCCCGTCACCAGGTTACGGCCGCGAACTTCAATGTAATCTTCCTCCACTGTCGGATAGCAGCTGCCGATCTTGATCTTGATATCCTCTGCGGTGCGCTCGCCAACCAGAAGGTTATACTTCTTGCGCATGTAGCGGACCAGTGCATCGTCGAAGTCATCGCCAGCGATCTTGATGGAGGTGCTGACAACCGTTCCGCCGAGAGAAATGACAGCAATATCCGTTGTTCCGCCGCCGATGTCAACAACCATGTTTCCACAGGGCTTGGAAATGTCAATACCGGCACCGATTGCCGCTGCAATCGGCTCCTCAATGATATAAACCTCGCGTGCTCCTGCCTGGAAGGTTGCATCCTCTACTGCCTTCTTCTCAACCTCAGTCACCTGGCTCGGTACGCAGACTGCGATTCTGGGCTTGCGGAAGGTTCTCTTTCCGACTGCCTTCTGGATGAAATACTTCATCATCTTCTCGGTGACGGTATAGTCCGAGATGACACCCTGACGAAGCGGACGAACTGCCACAATGTTGCCGGGCGTACGGCCCAGCATCAGGCGGGCGTCCTCACCGATTGCCTTGATTTTGTTCGTATCACGGTCAAATGCTACAACGGAGGGCTCCTTCAGAACGACGCCGCGTCCCCGGATGTATACCAGTACGCTGGCGGTGCCCAGATCAATTCCGATATCTGAATGCTGCAGTGCCATGTAATAAACCCCTATCTCTATCCGATTCACGCAGTCTCCCGGGAGACTGCCGCAATTCTCTTCCTGAATGTTCCCGTCAACTCCATCACTGGTGTCAATCCCTTCGCTCCGGGAAATCATTCTGTCAATTCCCGTACAAGCCGAAAAGGAGGTGCCGTTTACCGGCATCTCCTTAAGTATAGACTACGGCCCTGTAGTTTTCAAAGATATTTTCCCTGTTCCAGCATCTTGTTGACATAATATCCGGTATAGGACCAGCGTGCCTTCGCGATTTCCTCCGGTGTTCCGCAGGCAACCACTTCTCCGCCGCCGTCTCCGCCTTCCGGTCCCATGTCAATGATATAGTCCGCCGTCTTGATGACATCCAGATTGTGTTCGATCACCACCACGCTGTTGCCGCCATCCACAAGCTTCTGCAGAATCTGCGTCAGCTTCCGGACATCCTCAAAGTGCAGTCCGGTCGTGGGCTCGTCCAGAATGTAGATGGTCCTGCCGGTGGATCTGCGCGAAAGCTCCGCAGCCAGCTTGATGCGCTGTGCCTCGCCGCCCGAAAGCTCCGTGCTGGGCTGTCCCAGTTTCACATAACCAAGTCCCACATCATACAGCGTCTGAATCTTGTCACGAACAGCCGGAACATTTTCAAAGAAATGCACCGCCTCCTCAATCGTCATGTCCAGGACATCATAGATGCTCTTCCCCTTGTACTTCACTTCCAGCGTCTCGCGGTTATAACGCTTTCCTCCGCACACTTCGCAAGGGACATAAACATCCGGCAGGAAATGCATCTCAATTTTGATGATGCCGTCTCCGGAGCAGGCCTCGCACCGCCCGCCCTTTACATTGAAAGAAAAACGGCCCTTGGAGTATCCCTTGGCCTTGGCATCCTGCGTCCCGGCGAACAGATCCCGTATGATGTCAAAAACCCCCGTGTAGGTTGCCGGATTGGAGCGCGGCGTTCTTCCGATGGGAGACTGGTCAATATTGATCACCTTGTCCAGCTGCTCCTCTCCTTCAATGCCGTCGTGCGGCCCCGCAATGGTTCTCGCGCGGTTCAGATCCCTTGCCAGCTGGTTGTACAGAATCTCATTGACAAGCGAGCTTTTTCCCGATCCTGAAACGCCGGTCACCAGACACAGAACCCCCAGAGGGAAGCTCACGTCAATGTGCTTCAGATTGTTCATCGCCGCGCCGCGCACGGTAAGCCATCCGGTTGGTTTTCTTCGGACCGCCGGAACCGGGACGAATTTCTGCCCGGACAGGTACTGGCCGGTAACGGAGGCAGGATTACGCATGATTTCCTCTGCCGTTCCGCAGGCGACTACCTCTCCGCCGTGCGATCCGGCTCCCGGTCCGATATCCACAATATAATCCGCCGCACGCATCGTATCCTCATCGTGTTCCACGACAATGACCGTGTTTCCCATATCGCGCAGATTCTTCAAGGTCCTGAGAAGCTTGTCGTTGTCTCTCTGATGCAGACCGATCGACGGCTCATCCAGAATATAGCAGACACCTACAAGGCCCGAGCCGATCTGCGTCGCCAGACGGATTCTCTGCGCCTCACCGCCCGAAAGCGTTGCCGTCGCCCGTGACAAAGACAGATAGTCCAGGCCGACATTACTGAGGAACGAAACACGATTCCGGATCTCCTTTAAAATCTGTTCGCCGATCATCTGCTGCTGCGGCGAAAGCTCCAGATTCTGTACGAAGTCAAGCAGGTCGCGAATCGACAGGCAGGTGACATCATAGATGTTGCGCCCGCCGACCGTCACCGCCAGCGATTCCTTCTTCAGCCGCTTCCCTCCGCAAACCTTGCAGGGGCTGATGCGCATGAACTGCTCATATTCCTGGCGCATCCGCTCTCCGGTCTCCTTGTAGCGGCGGTAGGTATTCTCCATCAGTCCCTCAAACGTGATGCGATAGGTTACTTTGCTGACGCTGGACTGACTCTTGTACATGATCTCGAACTCTTCCGGCGAACCGTTCAAAAGGACATCCTTCGCTTTCTCCGAAAGGTCCTTCCAGGGAGTATTCAGGTCAAATCCAAATTTCTTCGCAAGTCCCACCAGCGTTGCATTGGTCCAGTTGCCGTCCTTCATGCAGCTCTGCCAGCCAGTCACGGCGATGGCCCCTTCATTGATGGACTTGCTCTTGTCCGGAATCATCAGATCTGAATCGAATTCCATCTTATAGCCGATACCAGCACATCCCGGGCAAGCGCCAAAGGGGTTGTTGAAGGAAAAGCTTCTCGGCTCGATCTCCGGAATGCTGATCCCACAGTCCGGGCATGCAAAATTCTGCGAAAACTGCAGAAGTTCTCCATCCACCACCTGAATCTGCGCCAGCCCGTCGGCGAGCTCCAGCGCATTCTCCAGCGAATCCGCCAGGCGCCGGTCCATGCCGTCCCGAACTACCAGCCGATCCACAATGATCTCAATGCTGTGCTTGATATTCTTGTCCAGCTGGATCTCCTCCCCGGAAAGATCGTACTGGCTTCCGTCCACGCGGACGCGGACATATCCACCCCTTCTTGCTCTCTCCAGAACCTTCTCGTGCCGCCCCTTCTTGCCGCGGACCACGGGAGAGAGCACCAGGATCTTCGTCCCCTCCGGAAGGCACTTCACGCGGTCCACCATCTGATCCACCGTCTGTTTCTCGATCACTTGTCCGCACTCCGGGCAGTGCGGAATTCCGATGCGTGCATACAGGAGACGAAAATAATCATAGATTTCCGTCACCGTTCCCACGGTAGATCTGGGATTGCGGTTCGTGGATTTCTGATCAATGGAAATGGCCGGCGAAAGGCCCTCGATCTGATCCACCTCCGGCTTCTCCATCTGACCGAGGAACTGTCTTGCGTACGAAGACAGGGACTCCATGTAGCGCCGCTGGCCTTCTGCATAGATAGTATCAAAGGCAAGACTGGATTTTCCTGATCCGGACAGGCCGGTCAGAACCACCAACTCATTCCGCGGAATTGTAACATCAATATTCTTCAGATTGTGTTCCCGGGCACCCGTGATCCGGATACAGTCCTCCGCGCGCAATTGGCTGCGCCGCTTCTCATCATATTTCTTCTGTCCCTGCGCCAAAAGCTCTGCCTCCTTCAACGTGGGCCAATAGTCCGGTTTCCTGATTTTTACTGCCATAATGCTCCTTTGTCTCTCACTTTCCACCGGTCAGCTCCAGCAAATGCTTCTTCAGCTCCGTCATCTGGTCACGAAGCTCTGCGGCCGCCTCAAAGTTCAAATCCGCTGCAGCCTTGCGCATCTGCTTCTCTGTCTTCTTGATCAGATTCTCCAGTTCCTTCTGCGACATGGACTCCGGATCCTTCTCGAACTTTGCCTGCTCGCTGGTCACTTCCTTCGAAATAGCGATCAGGTCACGCACCGCCTTCCGGATGGTCTGCGGTGTAATGCCATGCTTCTTGTTATAGGCCTCCTGAATCGCGCGTCTGCGCTTCGTTTCGTCAATTGCTCTTCGCATGGAATCGGTGATGGTGTCCGCATACATCACGACATGTCCATCCGCGTTGCGGGCCGCACGTCCGATTGTCTGAACCAGCGAGGTCTCCGATCGAAGGAATCCTTCCTTGTCCGCATCCAGAATCGCTACAAGCGAAATTTCCGGAATGTCCAGTCCCTCACGCAGAAGGTTGATTCCCACCAGCACATCAAATACGTCCAGACGCATATCCCGGATGATTTCCGAGCGCTCGAGCGTATCGATGTCCGAATGCAGGTAGCGCACGCGGATTCCTGCTTCCGCAAGATAGTCCGTCAGGTCCTCCGCCATCTTCTTCGTCAGGGTGGTCACAAGAATCTTGTTCCCACGCTCCACTTCCTTCCGGATCTCTCCAATGAGGTCATCAATCTGCCCTTCCACCGGACGTACGTCGATTTCCGGATCCAGAAGCCCTGTCGGCCGGATCACCTGTTCCGCACGAAGGAGCTCATGCTCCTCTTCGTATTTGCCCGGCGTCGCCGAACAGAACAGCATTTGGTCAATCTTCTGCTCGAATTCCCCGAAATTCAGCGGCCGGTTGTCCAGTGCGGACGGCAGACGGAATCCATAGTCCACCAGTGTCATCTTCCGATTCCGGTCTCCGTGGTACATCGCGCCGATCTGCGGGATCGTCATGTGCGACTCATCCACAATAATCAGATAATCATCCGGAAAAAAGTCCATCAGTGTCAGTGGCTCTGCTCCCGGCGGCATGAAATTCAGATGCCTGGAATAGTTCTCAATACCGGAGCAGAAGCCGGTCTCCCGCATCATCTCAATATCAAAGTTCGTCCGCTCCGAGATCCGCTGCGCTTCAATCAGCTTGTCCTCTCCCTTGAAATAGCGGACCCGCTCCTCCAGCTCCTTTTCAATGTTCTCGCAGGCAAGATTGATCTTCTCCTGAGGAACCACATAGTGGGAAGCCGGATAAATCATGACGTGCTCCAGACTCGCGTGCACGCGTCCCGTCACAATCTCCACCTCGCAGATTCTGTCAATCTCATCCCCGAAGAATTCCACGCGGATCAGATATTCGCTTCCCTGCGCGGGATAAATCTCAATTGTATCCCCATGAACCCGGAAATTGCAGCGCTCCAGACTCTGATCGTTGCGCTTGTACTGGATAGCGATCAGATCGCGGATGACATCGTCGCGGTCCTTCTGCATCCCCGGGCGAAGTGAAATGGACATACCTTTGAATTCGTCTGGCGAGCCCAGTCCATAGATACAGGAAACACTGGCGACAACGATCACATCCCTCCGCTCAGACAGGGATGCAGTCGCTGAAAGCCTCAGCTTGTCAATCTCGTCATTGATCGCCGAATCCTTGGCAATGTACGTGTCTGTCTGCGGCACATAGGCCTCCGGCTGGTAATAGTCATAGTAGGAGACAAAGTATTCCACCGCATTCTCCGGAAAAAATTCCTTCATCTCTCCATAGAGTTGTCCCGCCAGCGTCTTGTTATGAGAAATGATCAGCGTCGGCTTGTTCAGCGCCTGAATCACATTGGCCATGGTAAAGGTCTTGCCCGAACCCGTGACTCCAAGAAGTGTCTCAAACTGATTCCCCTCCTGAAATCCCTTGACCAGCTCGCGGATGGCCTGCGGCTGATCTCCCATCGGCTGAAATTCGGAATGTAGTACGAAATGATCCATTGCGTTATCTTTCTGTAGTGTCCCACCTGCCGGGACACAGTATTTTCACTTTCAAACTCACCTTTCTATGCCGCGTTTTTTTTCGGCACCCCAAGGAGAAATGCCCGAATGGGCTTTCTCCGATGCGATCATCGAAATTGGGCCGCTTGGCGGCACCAATTCGTGTTTGAATGCGATCGCATCAGCGATCACATTCAAACTTATACATAGATACATAGAAAACTGCGGCACAATCACTGTACCGCAGTTTCCTGATTTCGTCCATTCTTTTTCGAAAGTATGTTCGTTTGCAGTCATCAAATCGGCTGCTCACACAGAATTCTTACCGCTTCTTGCGCACGTCCTTGCGCTTTCTCTGCTTATCCAGATACAGGTACTGATCCGCCGAATCGAACAGCGCCTCCATGCTGACGCTGTCTCCCATCCGGAAGGAACACAAACCGATGGATGCCTCTACGTAAAAGGGTCGCTCCGATTTCTCATTAAAAATCTGAAAAGCGATCTGAATCCGGTCCCGAATTTCCTCCTCCTGAATAGAATCCATTCCAAGAAGCAGCGCCATGAACTCATCTCCTCCGAAACGGCCGACGATATCCTCCTTGCGCAGCACCTCCTTCAGAATCTCTGCGAAGCTGGAAATGGCATAATCTCCCGCATTATGCCCGAAAAGATCATTGATCTGCTTCAGACTGTTCAGATCCATGAACAGGAGCGTTGCCCTCTCACCATGATGCTTCTCCTCGGCCTCCTGCATCGCCTCAATCAGGCCGCGCCGGTTGTAGACCTGAGTCAGCGCGTCATAGTTGGACAGCTTCTTCAGGATGTTATTCTTCTCCGTTATGGTCCTGACTGCACCGTGCAGTTCTTCTTCCATCCGGTAGTGCTGTGCCTGAAGCGAAATAAACTTCAGCATGCTTCCAAGCTGATAGCACGCCATGTACAGATTGGCCATTTCCTCGACATCACCGCGGCAGATGAATAATCCGAACTGATCCTGCTCGCACTGAAGCACGAAAACCATCCGCGACTTCGCCCTTCCCCCGTAGCCGAATACATTCTGCAGAATCTCTTCCATTGAAAGATACGGGCTCTCCCAGGGCTGCCGGATGATCACTTCTCCTTCGTGAAAGCGCAGAGTCTGCTGTGCCTGCGCCGCACAGTTAAAATTACCCTTCCCGTCATAGATTGGGATCGGCTCCGGAAAAAGAAGAAGCACGCCGTTGTCAATCTTCATCTCCCGCAGGCCTTCCGCAACCCGGCTTAAAACCTCCCGGTTTACCGTCGTCTGCCCGAGTGCCGCATCCGTCAGAGTCGCCGCAATTAACGCGTTGGCCCCGAATTCCGAAAGCCGTTTCTCATAGCGTCCCGCCATGCGGCTCCAGTAATCCGGTTCCCTCTTCTCCTGCGGCTGCGGGGGACATCCGCAGGATTCACGGAAGATCACCCGGCTCGGGACATAGCGAACCTGCTGCGGTTCTCCATTCAAAAGTCGGATGGCCTCCTCTACTCCATAATATCCGATGGAGCTGACATCCATCTCTATCGTGGTAAGCGGTGGATTGCACCGCGAAGCTGCCTCCACATTGTCGCAGCCTGCTACTGCAATATCCACACCGGGGCGGCGTCCCATTTCCCACAGAACCTCTTCTGCCCGCATTGCCACCAGATCGTTGCAGCAGACCACTGCCTCCAGGTCCGGATGATTCCGGAGAAGAATCCGGACATTGTCCCCGGATTCTCCGGCAAATGTCCCCGTCACGGTGTAATCCTCCGCAAAATCCAGGTTGTTCTCTTTCATGAACTGCTCATAAACGTGGTAACGGACATCTGCATCCGGCGAACCGACCGGTCCCCGAAGACACCCGATTTTTCGCAGTCCATGCTCCTTCAGCATATGCTCCAGGATGCAGCGGACTGAGCTTTTCTGATCCGACTGAATGCAGCGTTTCCCCGGAATTTCCGTCTCCATAAAGACACACGGAATCTGCTCTGCCCTCTCCAGATAGCGGGCAAAGGCTTTGGGCTCGCTGCTCTGCTTGACGCCGTCATAGGCAATCACAACCGCATCCAGATCCAGCTTCAGGCTGTATTCATACAGAACATTTCTTTGAAACGCGGTGCGGTCCAGATCACTGCTGCTCGGCGTCTGCTCCAGGGATCCCGAAAACACATACAGATCCACATTCTGCTCCTTTGCTGCCTTCTGCGCTCCGCAAAAGAGAGCACCAGTGTAGCTGGATGCCGTCTGATTCATCAGAAAACCTATTCTCTTTTTCCCTGTATTATTCATGCTGCATCTAATATTCTTTATTTTCTTCCTGCAATGCCTGGGCGGTTCTCTTCACGACTGACCGGTGTTCGGGTTTCAACCGTCCGAATATAATCGTCCGTGCGAACCAGTATTTTCGACTGATCCCGCTTCAGATACTGCTGTGCGTGCGTCGCTGCCATGACCGGTTTCATCTGTCCCGCCATGATTCCAACAGTAATTCCGCCCACAATCAGTGCAAGAACAAGCGATACCAGAAGTGAGGTCCCGCTGCTTCCCGAATCTGTCATCAGAAACATCACCGCTGCCAGAAATGCAAAAACCACCGCGCTAACGCCCGCGAACCAGGCAGCTGCCTTCCCCGGTGCAATCGGAAGGTTTCCTGTCATCTTCTGCGTCTGTCCGTTCATAGCAAACAGAAAATCCTGATCATTCCATTTCGTGTAGAGAAGCCATACCGGCATCAGCGCATAGTCCGTCCTGCCCCGGCGTATCTTCGTGCTGCGGCTCTTCTCATCAATGCGATCATAGCCGGAGATGCTGCTTTTCAGCTCGTCACAGGCCGTTTCAGCCGCCCGCTCATCCGCCTTCCTCTGGACAGCCTTCTGCTCGACATCATACTTGTTGGCAAGAAAGCCAGGAAGGTATTCCAGCTCGAATTTACGCAGGCTTTTGTAATCATAGGGCTCCACAGAATCCATCAGATCGTCCGGCATGCTGCTGGAGGCATCACAGGGAATCTTCTCAAAGGTCATGGTTCCCGCGCGGTGCACACGATACAGCCGGGTCCTTGTGACATCAAAGTCTCCCTCCCGCGTTGTCGTGCTCTTTCCGCACTCAAAGGTCATATCTGCGTCCACACTTCCGCTGAACAGCCAGTACGGAACATAGACCCCTTTGATCTCCTTCAGGTGATTTCCGGAAGTAAAGGATTTCGGAAGAAGCTTTTTCCCTTTGTAATACTCTTGAAGCTTCTGAAGCGCCTGTTCCTTCTCGCAGGCAAACGGAATGACATAATCCGGTCTGCGGCCCACAGAAAACTGTCCCGGAATGACCGTCGGGTTCCCACAGTATGGGCAGGTTGTCGCCGCGGTCGTTTCATCCGTAATCAGCTCCGCGCCGCAGTTTCCGCAGTGATAAACCTTCAGCTTTGAAGCATCGCCGCCCCAGCCGTCCCCGGCTGCGGTCTCGACATTCGGTGCCGAAGCTCCGAGCGCTTCCGCTCCCGGTTCCGCAGAGCTCTTCTCCACCTCCCCGGCTGCCTCTTTCGCCTTCCGGTTCTTCTCTTCGTAGTACTTCTTCACTTCCTCAATTGTGAAGATACTGTCGCAGTAATCACACTTCACCCTGCCGCTCGTCGCATCAAAATGCACCGGTCCGCCGCAGTTCGGGCAGATATAACTGGTAACCTGCTGTGCCATCCGCTCCCCCTTATCCTCTGGGCTTTCCGCAGTTCTGGCAGAACTTCCCGGTGTTGCCAGTCTGTCCGCACGAAGGGCAGGTCCAGGGGCCGTCCGCCGCAGGCTTCGGACTTCCGCAGTTGCCGCAGAACTTCCCGGTGTTGCCGGTCTGTCCGCACGAAGGGCAGGTCCAGACGGCTGATGCGGGCTGCATCTGGGGAGCAGGCTGCTGTGCTGACGCTGTCTGCTGTGCTCCCATCTGATAGAGCTGTCCCGCATTGATTCCGCCTGCCTGCTGTGCCATATTCATTCCGGCAAAGCCCATCATCGCGCCGTTTGTATTTTTCGCCGCATCCTGCATCGCCTGCGCCTGTGCTGCAGTCAGCGTTGCAGCCGCCATGTTCGGATTCCGATACACGGCATTGCGCTGCAGCTCCTTGATCATCTTCTCATCTTCTTCGCTTGCCTTGATGCTGGAAACACCGAACGAAGAGATGGCAATTCCATAAGTCTTGCCCCAGGAATCCGACAAAACATGATTCAATGCCTCCGCCAGATCGTCCGCATGAGCCGGGACCGCACTGTAGCGGACACCTTTCTCGGAAATCTCTGCAAATGCGGGCTGCAGAGCTGTCAGAAGCTCTGACTTGAGCTGGGAATCAATCTTGTCTCTCGTATATGCGCTGTCCACGTTGCCGCAGATGTTCTTGTAGAACAAAATCGGGTCCTGAATCCGGTATGCATACTCGCCGAAGCACGTAATGGAGATATCCACATCCAGCCCGATGTTGGCATCCACTACACGGAACGGAACCGGATTCGCCGTCCCGTATTTATTGCCGATGATTTCCTTGGTATTAAAATAATAGACTCTCTGATCCACGCCGGTGTCTCCGCCAAACCCGACACGTTTGGTCCAGGTCTGGAAGGAGTCCTGGATTCCCTTCCGCAGGCCGCCGGTAAACAGAGACGGTGAAGTCTTGCTGTCGTAAACAAACTCACCGGGCTCTGCGCAGAGCTCTACAATCTTGCCTTGCTCCACGATCATCATACACTGTCCGTCATTGACCGCGACGATAGAGCCGTCAGTAATGACATTATCACTTCCATTATTGCGGGAGCGCGCCTGCTTCCTTTTCTCACCCTTGACAGCCAGCGTCTTCTCATCCAGTGAGGAGCAGTAAAAATACTCTCTCCACTGATCCGACAATACGGAAGATGCTGCGCCGACTCCTACCTGCAAAAGTCCCATTTGTGCCCCCTTTTCTGCGGCTTTCTCCGCAGCTTCTGTACATCAACAGTCTTACCACATGTGGCTGATTTTCCTTAAAATCTGCCACTTTCACGTTTCATTATTCCATAAACGCCGGAATCCCGCAACGCATTTGCACGCTGCGGGATTCGCATAAAGAGTTAGAGGATGCCGTATTTTACCGCTGTCTGTCCCTTCCGATGAAAGCTTCCGGGAGACAGCCTGTGCAAGGAATCCGAACGTTCCGTTATTCCTTGACACCGCCCATCATCACGCCTCCGACAATGTTCTTCGAGAGAAACAGGTAGACAATGATGACTGGGAAAATCGAGAATGCTATCATCGCGTACACCTGGCCCATATCAAACTTCAGCCAGTCTGCGGCACGCAGCTGTGCGATCAGGATCGGGAGGGTCTTCATCGTATCCTTATGCAAAATCAGGGCCGGAGTAAAGTAATTGTTCCAGCTTGCCACAAAGGAGAAAATTGCCTGCACGGCAATTGCCGGCTTCATCAAAGGAAGAACAATACTGTTAAAGGTATGGAATTCACCGGCTCCGTCAATTCTCGCTGCCTCGATCAGAGACTTTGACAGCACCGAATCCATATATTGCTTCATGTAGAAGAACACCGCAGGAGATGCAATCGCCGGAACAATCAGCGGGACGAAATTGTCCATCAGGTTCATCTTTGTCATCAGCTGAATGAAGCCCAGTGCCGTAACCTGTGTCGGAATCATCATAACCGCCAAAATGAACGTGAACATCGCCTTCCGGAGCTTGAAATCATACGCGTGAATGGCGTACGCCGTCATCGTCGAGAAGTAGGTCGCAAGAACTGCCGTGCAGGTTGCCACGAACAGTGAATTAAGAAGGCCCGAGATAACCGGCAGTGTTCCCTTGAACAAATTGTCCAGGTTCGTCAGAAGATAGGTGCTCGGAATTGCTGTAAAGCCCTTCGCCAGCTGGGAATTGCTTCTCGTTGCGTTGATGAACAGCACATAGAACCAGAACAGGCAGATAAACGAGATCAGAATCAGGACGATGTAGCAGCCTGTTCTTCTTGCTTTCAGGCTGGAAGTATTCCGCTCGTCCATGGCCGCAGGATTATTTTTCATATTCTTTGCCATCGTCTTCTCCCCCTTACTTGACTTCCTTAGCATTCGTGAACTTGAATACAATCAGGCTCAGGATACCGGTGATGATGAACAGCATGACAGAAAGTGCGCCGGCCATGCCATAGTTCTTGCTGTACAGATGCTTGTTCAGATACATGATCAGTGTCATGGAGGACCGCATCGGATCACCGCTTCCGTTGGTCAGGATCTGCGGAACATCGAACATCTGCAGGCCGCCGATCAGGGAGGTAATCATCACGTATACCAGAATCGGACGAAGAAGCGGGAGCGTAATCTTGAAGAAGATCTGGTTTGACGTTGCCCCGTCAACCTCAGCCGCCTCGAACAGGCTCTGATCAATTCCCATCATTCCTGCCATCAGGAGGATCGTCGTATTGCCGAACCACATCAGGAAATTCATAAAGGCCACCAAGGTACGCACACTCCATACATGAGACATGAAGCTGTACTGCTCCTTGAGAATTCCCATCTGCATCAGGATGGAGTTGACCGGACCGGAATCTGCAAACAAGGTAAAGAACAGCATGGCAAACGCCGAAGCCATGATCAGGTTGGGCAGATAGATCACTGTCTTAAAAAACCGCTGTCCCTTCAGACGAAGCTGCGGATTGGTAAACCATGCACCCAGAAGAAGCGAAACGATGATCTGCGGGACAAAGCCCATGACCCACATGATCAGGGTATTGGCAGTATAGGTTCCGAGATCCCCGGTCTGAATCAGGCTGATGTAATTCTTCAGCCCGACAAAATTCGGGCCGATCTTCTTCAGACCGGACATATAATTCTCAAAAAAGCTGTTGTAAATGGTGGATACCAGCGGAATCAGCTGGAAGATGACAAAGGTAACAAAGAACGGAATCAGGAAGATATAGCCCCACCGGTTCACCTTTGTCACATTGTTGGATTTCAAAACTACCGTTTTGTTGTCTTTCTTTTCCATCATTGCCCTCCCCTTGTTATTTCAGTACCTGCTCCGCGTTTCTGCGGAAAACTCTTCTATCTTCCCCCTCATGCAGAAGCCCGGAGAAGGAACTGAAATTCAGGAAAACAGCGCCTGCCCGGCCATACCGGACAGGCGCTTTTCGTCAATCTGTATTTCTCGTATTTCTGTTCCGACTACTTCAGGATCAGTCCGTGGTCAGCTCAGGATACTTCTCAACGATTGCCTTCTTGAACTGTGCAAGAGCTTCATCATAGGAAGCGTTGCCGTCGAAGTAGTTCTTCATTGCACCCTGGAACTCTTCATTGCAGCCCTGATCATAGATGGAGATATTGCTCATATCAACCTTCTCAGCGCCGGCTGCCAGCATCTCATACGGGTTCTGTCCGCCAAGAACTGCACTTCCGAAGGAATCATCTGCTGCGAGGTCTGCAAGCACGTCCTTGTTGTTGACACAGTCGGAATCCTTGACTGCGATATCCTTCATGACATCATCATCTGTGGTCATGGTCAGGATAATATCCTTTACAAGAGTCGGGTTATCGGTTCCGGTTGCTGCGCAGATCCATGTGCCGCCCCAATAGAAGCCCTGAGGTCCTTCTACCAGTCCCCAGCCGCCTGCATTTGCAGTGGAGCCTTCCTCATCCGCATGCATGGAGAAGTTGATCAGCCATGCAGGTCCAAAGTATGCGAATACCGGCGTATCCTCGAAGAAGCCCTTGCTCCAGTCATCGCTCCAAAGCTCAGCCGTTGTGGTTTCCTTCGCATCAACAAGCTTCTTGGAATCGTCCACCCACTTCTTGATGTTGTCGTCGATCTGAACCTTTCCGTCATCCGATACCCACTTTTCAGATACGTTGTTGGAATATACGCGGTAGGTATCATTTACCGTAGAGGTAATGTTGTAGCCAGCCTTCTTCAGGGTATCTGCTGTTGCACCGAAAGTATCCCAGTCCTTAACAGCCTCCTGAACATCCGCCGGATCATCCGATCCGAGCACTTCCTTTGCGATTGCACGGTTGTAAATCAGTCCAGCGGAGCAAGCCTGCCAGGAAGCGCCGCGAAGATCGCCGTTTGCATCGGTCACAACGTCCTTGGTGTACTGATACTGCTTGGAGAGATCTGCATCCGTGATGCCAAGATCCGAAAGCTTCATAGCAACATCTGCGTCTGCATCCGTGTACTTCAGTGCGTAGTCTGCCTCAATCAGGAAGATATCCGTCTTGTCGTCTGCTGCTGCATCCGCATTTCCAGGAAGAATGCTGTCCAGATTGTTCTGGTATGCATTGTCATCCGAAGGAGTGATGTGGAACTTCACGGTTACATCGCCGATCTTTCCTGTCGTGTCATCTACCTTCTCATATCCCGGATAATGATCCTCCAAGCGGCTCTTGAACTCCTCGTTCCAGCACTGAATGTTCAGGACCTTGCCTTCGTCTGCTGCTTCCGTAGTCTCCTCTGCAGCTGCTTCCGTCTCAGCCGTTGCTGCATCATCCGTTGTGGTCTCTTCTGCAGCGGCTTCTGTTGCCGCCTCCGTTGCTGCCGTATCGGTGCTCGAAGAAGTACTGCCGCAGCCTGCTACCATGCCAGCCACCATTGTGGAAGCAAGTAAAACGCTTACTAACCTTTTCTTCATAATTTTCTTTCCCTCCGTTTGTGCTTGTCAGGACCCCTTGTGTCCCTTAAACGTTTTCGTGATTTTGTTATAGATCATTTTTCACATGGAATCAAGTAGTTTTTTTGTTTTGTTGTGCATATCTTATATTTTTGTGAGGTTCCACCAAAATCCACCCTTCTATTTTGTCTGTTATTTTCACTGTAACTCACATGTTTAGCGCCCATTCCATGTCATTTATGTAAATCGTTTTCGTTCAGCTCTTCCGATTTCCTTTTCGTCTCCGCAGCATCTTTTCTGCTGCATTCTCTCCCCGCTATCAAGGAAAAAAAGTCCCGCAAAACACATAATTTCTTGTGTTTTGCGGGACTTTTCCCATCTTATAGCCTTACTCTCTGCAGCAGGTTCTCCGGATTTAAAATTACTTAATTTTCTCCGTAATCGTTTCGATTGCCGTTTCCAACTGATTGTCTGTCCCGGATTTCTGATATTCCTCCGAGTCGAACTCCACCGTCTGATCCGGTGTTACGCCGATCTTGTTGATTTCATGCCCGTTTCTGGTAAAGTATTCCGAAATCGTCAGCTTTACTTCTGTGCCATCCTGCAGAGAGTAAACCGTCTGAACCACACCCTTTCCATAGGTCTGCGTTCCGATGATCGTTCCGGCGCCGGAATCCTGAATTGCACTGGAAAGAATCTCCGAGGCACTGGCAGAATTCCCATTCACCAGAACTGCAATCGGAAGATTGATCCAGTCGGTTCCATCCGCCTTGTATTCCTTGCGGCTGCCGTCCGGATACTGCATATAAAACACCAGTCCTTCCGGAATCAGGTACTGTGCAACGGATGTCACTGCTTCCACGGTTCCGCCCGGATTGTTGCGAAGGTCCAGAATAAGGCCCTTCATGCCCTGATCCTGAAGCTTTTTCAGCTCCTCCGTGAACTGATCCGGCGTCACGTCGTCAAATTCCGCAATCTGAAGATAACCGATCCCGTCTTCGAGCATCTCGCCCGCTGCCGTTTCCGAGTGGACCTCCTCCCGCATCACATCCACTTCCTGCTTCTTTCCGTCCCGGCTGATGGTCAGATGAACCGTCGTTCCCTTCTCTCCCCGGATTCTGCTGACCGCCATGTCCAGATCCAGATCCTGCAGCGATTCGCCATCTGCTTCAAGGAGAATATCATCCGTCTGGAGTCCCGCCGTTTCCGCAGGCGCTCCCGAAATCACGCCTGCAATCTTGGGGCAGCCTGTCGATGCGTCCTTGGAAACATACGCGCCGATTCCGGTGTAGGTTCCGCTGATGGTTTCATTCAGCTTCTCCACTTCGTCCGGCGTGTAATAAACCGAATACGGATCATCCAGAGATTCCAGAAGTCCCTTGTAGAGTCCCTCTTCCAGCTGCTCATCCGTAACCTCGTCCGCCTTGTAGTAATGCTGATCAATGAGCTGTTTCAAGACATTTACCTTTCGAACCGTCTGCCCGGAAAGAAGTCCCTTTGAAAACAGCATTCCACTGCTTAACGCATTCAGTCCCGCCGCCATCAGAAGAGCCCCCGCGACAGCCCCGCCAAGAAAAAGTCCCGCGCTCCGTTTCTTCCTGCTCTTCCTTACGTTTTCTTCCTGCTTTACCTCTTCGTCCTTCCTGTCTGCTTCTATCATTTTCATTTCCTTACTTGCCAAGATAATTCCACGGGCTCACATAGGAGCCGTTCAACCGCACGGAAAAATGCAGGTGCGGTCCCGTCGAATTGCCGGTACTGCCAACTGCTGCAATCTGCTGACCTGCACTGACTTCCTGTCCGGCAGACACATACAAGGCACTTGCATGCATATAAATCGTGTACAGGCCGTCCCCATGATTGATCATGACATAATTTCCCATGGACGATTCATAGGTAGCTGCCACAACCACGCCGTCTGCCGCGGCCAGAATCGGAGAGCCGCTCGGCGCAGCCATATCCAGTCCGCTGTGAAAAATCGTTCTTCCATAAATCGGATGCACGCGGTAGCCGAATTCCGAAGAGATATACGTATAGGACGGTGCCGGCCAGGTGAACGCACCGCCGCTGTATTTGCGCTGATTGGCAAGAGCCTGTTTGTCTGCCGCAACGGAGGCCTCCAGAGCCGCAATGGCAGAGGTCTGCTGATTCATCTGGGCTTCATATTCCTCAATGGTAGACGCAGACTCCGCAATTTCGGACTCTGTGCTCGCAATCTGCTGCTTTTTCTCCTGGATGAGAGCCGTCATGTTGGTTTCTTCCTCCTCTACCGCCTTCTTCTCGTCATCCAGTGTCTGCTTTTCCTCCTCCAGGGCTTCCTTGGTCGCCGCAACAAGCTTCGTCTGCTCCTTGTAGCGGCTCAGAAGATTCTGATCATAGTTGGAAAGCTGTTCAATATAATATGCCTTGTTCAGAAGATCACCGAAGCTTGCGGACTTCAGGAGAATCTCCATCATGTAGGTATCCCCCTTCTCGTAGATAAACTGGCAGCGCTTCTTCATATTCTCATACTGCTTCTGCTGCGTGTTCTCGGCTTCCTGAAGTTCCGTCTCGGTCTTCGTGATGTCCGCTTCCTTGTCCTCAATCTGCTGCTTCAGGCTGTCAATGTTCTGCTGAATCTGCGTCAGCTTGGAATCCAGCTGCGTCACATAGGTATTCAGATCCGCTTTCTTGTTTTCCAGACTGGCCTTCATATTCTTCAGATCGCTGAGGCTGCTCTGAACCTGCTGCCGTTCCTTTTTGGCGTTTTCAATCTGGTTCTCCTTTTCCTTGATGGAGGCCTCCGTGACTGTATCCGCCTGCACCGCAAAAGAAAGCGGCTGTGCCGTCGTTATAAAGCCAAAAAGCAGTGCACAGCTGACTGCGCACTGCCGGGTGTATTTTCTGAATATTCTTCTGGATTCCTGCCGTTTTTCTTTCTTCTCAGACATGCAAATGCTTCCTTACCGTGATAATACTTCCGAAAAATCCAATGCCGACGCCCAGAAGAAGGGAGACCGGAAGCAGATAATGAAAGACCTCACCGACGGAGCGGAACTGGATAAAGTTCATCAAAATGGAGAACTTGCCAGTGATAATCTCCACAGCCTTGTTGTACAGCCAGTACATCAGGATCAGAGGAATGATGGTCCCCACCAGTCCGATCATGACGCCTTCCACCACATAAGGGGCACGGACGAACAGATCCGTCGCGCCGATGTATTTCATAATAGAAATCTCTTCCCAGTGCGTGGTAATGCCCATGGCAATCGTATTGCTGATCAGGAAAACCGAGACCACAAGAAGCATGACGATAATCGCAACGGACGCATACATAATCAGCGTGTTCGCGCCGGACAGCGTATCCGCTGTCAGCTCCGAGCGATTGACCTCACGTACCTGATCCAGGCCCTCCAGATAGCTCACCAGATCCGCCTGCTTCGATACATCCGACAGATAGATTTCCAGGTTCGCCGAATCCGCCAGCGGATTCTCTGTAAAGCCGTCCGTGTAGCCCTGCAGATAATCCTGTGCAAAGCTCTCCCATGCCTGATCCGCCGAAACATATTCTACCTTCGAAACCTCCGGCCTTTCCTCCACAGCAACCTTCAGCTGGAGAATCTCATCCTCCGTGGTTCCCTCCTGAAAGAACACCGTTACCGAAACACCCTGCTCCGCCGTATTCATGATGGAGCGTAGGTTGAACAGAACCGAGAAAAACAGGCCGAACATGAACAGGCACGCCGAGATCGTCGCAATGGACGCAATCGTGTAGCCCTTGTTCTTCGCCATGTTCCGGAAGCTCTGTCCGATGGCATAAAAAATATTACTAATCCTCATAATAATCGTACCCGTCCGAATCTACATCCTGATACTCGTACTGCTCTTCCTCGTAATCGGAATAGACCTCCTGTGCCGTATCACTGATGATCTCGCCCCGTTTCATCTCAATCACGCGCTTGTTCATCCGATCCACGATCCCGCGGTCATGCGTGACGACAAGAACCGTGGTTCCGGTTTCACGGTTTGCGCGGTCAATCAGCTGCATGATTTCCCAGGCCGTATCCTGATCCAGGTTTCCGGTAGGCTCATCGGCAAGAAGAAGGAGCGGCTTATTCACGAGTGCACGTGCGAGCGCGACACGCTGCTGCTCTCCTCCGGAGAGCTGTGTCACCTGACGCTTGTACTTGTCCGCCATGCCAACCATCTGAAGAACACTCGTAACATTGTGCTTCATCTGGTTCTTCGGAACCATCAGGATACGCTGTGCGAAGGCAACGTTCTCATACACATCGCGGTCCTTCAGAAGGCGGAAGTCCTGGAACACAATGCCGATGTTGCGGCGGAACTTGGATATCTTGCTGTGGCGGATGCGGTTCAGATCATAGCCCAGAACCTCGATGGAACCGTCCGTAGGCCGGAGCTGGCGCATGATCATCTTCAGCAGCGTAGATTTTCCCGATCCGGTCTCTCCTGTGATGAATACAAATTCACCCTCGCGCACCTCCAGATTGGCGCCGATGACACCGGGTGCATCCTTCGAATACTGTTTGCTCACATTCCGAAGGGAGATTACCACATCGTCTGCGGGCCTGTACGAATTTCTTCTCATGAATTACTGATTCTCCTGATCCATGTACTTCATATACTTCACAACCATCAGTGCGATCTTAAAGGTAATCGCATCCTCGAACACACGAAGGTCCAGTCCCGTGCTCTTGAGGAGCTTATCCAGGCGGTACACCAGTGTATTGCGGTGAATGAACAGCTGCCTTGACGTTTCCGAGACATTCAGATTGTTCTCAAAGAACTTGTTGATCGTCGTCAGTGTCTCTTCGTCAAATTCATCCGGGCGCTTGTCCTTGAAAATCTCGCGGATAAACATCCGGCACAGCGGAATGGGCAGCTGATAAATCAGTCTCCCGATTCCGAGCTGGTTGTATGCGATCACGGTCTTCTCCTCAAAGAAAATACGTGACACATCCAGTGCCATTCTGGCTTCCTTGTAGGAGTGGCTGATCTCCTTCAGCTCTCCGACCACAGTCCCGTACGCAATCCGGGCATCCTGCACGCCGGCTCCCTGCAGATACTCCAGAAGTCCCTCCGCATAGCGGCGGATGGCTTCGTCCGCATATTCATTCTCCGCACCGTGAATGATGACGACATTGTTCTCATCCACCTGCGTCACAAAATCGCTCGAACCCGCTCCTGCCATTTCCTGCAGAATAATAAGTGCATCCTTGTCATGACTTTTGTCCCGCTGCGTCTCCACCAGCATGACCACCCTGGGACTGTTCGCCTGGATGTGCAGCTTCTTCGCACGCTCGTAGATGTCAATCAGAAGGAGATTGTCCAGCAGAAGGTTCTTCATGAAGCTGTCCTTGTCGTAGCGCTCCTTGAATGCACCGACAAGTCCCTGAATCTGATAAGCCGCCATCCGGCCGACAAGAAGGGTACTGTCGGTGCTGCCGTTCACTACCAGAATGTATTCCAGCTGATTCTCATCAAACACCTTGAAAAACTGAAACGGCCCGGCCGACTGCGAATCTGCCGGAGAAACCGCAAAATCCGGGATGGCCGCCGCCGCTTCCCGAAACACCGGCTGCGTGGACACCACCTCGTGTCCCCCTGCATCCATCACACAGACATCCAGATGCGAGATGTCCTTGATCCCGTCAATGGTATTCTGTAAAACCTGATTTGAAATCATGCCCCCACACTCTTTCTCAGATATTCGTTTCCCGGACTGGAAATCCAGCGAAACATTTCCGTAACAACCCCATTAAGAATTATTCTAAAGCACTGCCGCAAAAAAATCCATAAATCTGCAGGAAATGATTTGTGTAATCTGTTCAGCGCCGGAGGCTTTCAATGTAGATCAAATACCTTCGAAACATTTTGCGGCCGGTGACAGTCTCCGGCCGCAGCGCAGCCGGAACGGCACCCTCCAGCTGTGCCGCAGCTGAGCAAAAGCCTGCACGGCACCTCAGTAGAGAAAAAGCTCTGCAAAGATCATGTATGCTGCAGCAATCACGATTCCTGCCATCCCCAGCCCGGAGAAGCGCAGTCTTTTCTCTTTTTCTTCCGGCTCTTTTCTCTGCATATTGTCTTCCGCGGCTTCGGTTTCTTTGGGCCGGTCTGCCTCGCGGCCTTCTTCTGCCGAAATCCTGGAAATTTTCCGCATCTGTTTCAGGAGCAGGCTGAACATCCACAGCCCCACTGCCGCCCAAAGTACAGATCTCGCCATCTCCGGAAGAGAAACGGAAAATCTCTCTAAGGAAGCAGCCCCGGCTCCCGCCCGAGCAGCAGCTTCGCCTGCATTCCGTGCATTCCTTCCCGGAAGATACAGCATCCAGACCTCCGCAGTATTGAACGCCTGATGCATCAGCACCGGAACCCAAAGACTCCCGTCCGCCGCCAGTGCGAACAGGATGCCCATTCCCGCCGCATAAACAAATTGATTAAAATTCAGATGAAACAGGCCAAACAGAAGTCCCGAAAGAACCGCTGCACTGACAGCCCGGTTTCCTCTTTTCAGGTTTTGGAACAGATACCCACGAAAGACCAGTTCTTCGCAGAAGGGACCGATCAGCCCGATCAGAAGCACCATCTCCCACATCGGACTTCTGACAATCTCCCCGCTCATCTGTTCCACCGTGTTCCCTGTGAGCATCGACGAGAGGACATTCAGAAGATTCCCAGCCGGGAACGCCGCCGCAGTCATCAGAAGTGCCAGAACCGTCTGTCCCAGATGAATACGGCGCAGCGGAAAAATCTCTCTCCAGTTCATGCGCAGACATACAGCAGTAAGGAGCGTCGGCACCAGCATCAGCGCCTGGCTATAGAGTGTAGAGATCTCAAATCCATACAGCTCCGGTATGAAAAATCCGG
>CALEFO010000229.1 GCA_937877165.1 uncultured Lachnospiraceae bacterium
ATAAAAGCGGCATTCACAGAAAGGAACGTTACTATGCAATTACGATCAGTATAGAGAAGAATCTGAATATTTGCAAGAACCGCCGCCTGCGTCCTCTCTACCTTGCCTTCTTGGCAAAGCCGGGATTTTGCAAGCGGCGGTCCTTACTTTTCCACTTTTTACGTGAGCTTTATTTCAGCATTTCCGGTACAACCTTATTCCCCGGCTCCTGCTCACAGAAGCCTCCGGCCTCCCGGACGGCATCAGAGGCGATCACCCCTGATGTCCTCTTCTCTTCCTCCTCGCGATCATCCAGACGATCAGCGCGAGCAGCGATGCCCCCGACATACCGCCGTAGACCATCATGTTCCCGTCATCTCCGGTTCCGCGGCCGCGGCCCGCGCCTGCAACGCCGCCTCCGTTCGAAGGACGGTTCCGGTTCGCCCCGCGGACACTCCCGGTTCGCTCTTCATAGTGCCGATCCGTTTCGCGGTAGTTCTTCACCGTGAAAGCAATGCTGCCGTCCGCTCCGACTCCGGTTTCATAGGAGGTCTCGTAATAGTTCCCTACCTCGTCCTCGACGATGGTGTAATGAATGTCCGCACCATTCTTCGTCTTCGGCAGTTCGCCAAAGGAAACCCTCCAGCCGTTCTCCGCCGATGCGGTGCCGGATCCGATCTCCACACCATCCGCCAGCAGACGGAACGTAACGCTCGAAGGCCGCACGCCGTCCGTGTTGTCCTCATCGTCCCAGACCTTCACGGCGCTGACACCGATCTTCTCCTCCATCGGCTTGTTCGTCATGGAAACCGTCACCGGCGCAGCAGCAGTCGTCTCGGTCGTAATCCGGAAGCCGATCTGCCGGCTATCCAGAACATATCCGTCCGGTGCCTTCGTCTCCACGAAGTAGTAATCTCCCAGTGCCAGGCCATCGACCCGCAGGACTCCGGCTGCATTCGTGGTATAGGAACCCACCTTCGCGCCGCCGATCCGGTACAGATCGAAGACTGCCCCGGCCAATGCCCTTCCGGTGTACGCATCCGTCTTTGTCAAAATGACGCTTCCACCCTGCCAAATGACCGTATTCGTCACGTTGAAGCCGTTCACCTCCGTCGTGTAGCCGTTCACCGCATCCTCGGAAATCGTGTAGCTGATCTCCTTGTGATCCGTGTCGTAACGCTTCAGGCCCGTCCAGTTCCAGGACCAGCCGTCCTTCTCTGTGACGGTCTTGTGATCCATTTCTTTTCCATTCGCATACAAGCGGATCGTGATGCTCTCTGGGCGAAGCCCCGCCGCATTGCCGTTGTCGTTCCAGTTCTTGGATCCGGCCACCTGCACCGTCTCCGGCGTGTAGGTGTTCGTGATCACATAGCCCTTTGACGCTTCTCCCGATACCGTTTTCGTGTATCCCGCAGGTGCATTCACTTCATCCACCGTGTACTCCACCTGTTTCCCGTCATGATACTTCGGCAGATTCTCGAACTTATACTTCCAGCCGTTTGCACTGCTGAGCTTCTGCGTCCTTCCGCTCACGCCCTCAATCTCGGAACCATCTACCTTCGCAACAAGCCTTACCTCAATCGAATCCGGACGCTTGTTGTCACGGTTGTTGTCATCGTCCCACTTCTTCGTGACTTCCAGACTCTTCGTGGACGGATTATGCGTGTTCGTGATCGTCTTGCCGTCCTCGCTTACGCTCGGCGTATATCCATCCGGCACGTTCTTCTCTTTCGCACGATACGTCACATTCTTTCCGCCTTCCTTCTCAGGCAGATTCTCCCACTTGTAACTCCACTCGTTTCCGCTCTTTGTGACAGTTGCAGTAGCACCGGTTACTTCACTCCATGCCTCATCCGCATCCCCTTCCACATGCTTCTCCAGTGTAAGGTCCAGTTTCTCCGGTCTTATTCCGTCCTGGTCGTTTCCATCAGACCACACCTTCGTGACTTCCAGACTCGTCGTCTCCGCTTCATGATTTCTTAAATAAACTATTTCTCCATTTTTGCAAACTTCACCCGAAAAATCATCTGGCTTAGATTCCGGATATTTAGTCTTATCCTCATGATTCATAATAAAGAGATAGCCACTACTTCCTAACTCTCCCTTTTCATACCCAGTCGGTGCCTTTTCCTCAACAAGTTTATAAGCAGTATTGTATGTAATTAAATCTTTTGTTTCTATTAATCCACTGCTATTGGCTTTAAGTTTTTTCCCGACAGGAGTCCAGTCTTTTTTATCTTTATCATATTTGTATAATTGAAATTCTCCTCCTGGTAGATATTTACTTTCATTAGCAGCATCCACCTTATAGAAATTAATACCAGTTGCATTAAGATCGGCAACGCTTGTAGAAACTTGCGTATACGTATTCTTCTTATTACTTGTATTATCTTCCGAAGAAATTGTCACAGCGAACGTATTATTCAAAGTACAATTGGTGTTCGCATTTCCAGAAAAATGATAAATATAATCAATTTTTAGTTTTTTAGTATCCGGTAAAGTAAAATCAATGTACTTGTGATGCTCTCGACCTCCATTTTTCAAATCTTCACGAGTCGTATAAGAAAAATCTGTTATCGGTTCGCCTGTATCCAAATCCGTAACTTTCACACTTTGTGGAACAAGTGAGACTTCGTATCCATTCCACTCAACGCTCGTATAAAATAAATCATCGACACAAGAAATCGTTCCGGAGTTTCCAAGTTTTTTTCCAGACGGATTAACCGTAATGGAATATTTAACATTGTTACCTTCAAATGTTCCATCCTTATAGTTAGTCACTACTTTTTCTACAAGATTTTCCTTTTCCTCATCTTTCCTCTTCAATGTAACCTTCTGTGTCTGGCTAGCTTCTCCATTGATTTCATTATTCGTATCCGAGACCTTCACAGAATTTTTCTCTACCTTATCTGTCCCTTCGCTCCATTCAGAATCGTCATCAATTTTAGCTTCATAATCTATTGTCAAAACCTCCCCGTTTTTAAGTCCTTTTATAAAGCTAGCAGGTAGTGTTAAGCTTATATTTCCTTCGCCTATACTTGCAGTTATTCCCTCGTTAAATGATCCACCTCTGGTAAAATCTATCCAATAGTTTTTTATTTGTGCCTTGGTTAAAGTCATACCTTCTGGGATAGTATCTGTAATTATAATATCCCCTGTAGTATTCTTTTTTTCCTCCGGAACACATACTTCAACTTCCCATTTTAAGATGATATTACCATTGTTATTAATTCCTGAGTCCGTTGAAGCATATGACGTATCATCCGTTGTCATTTTGATTCCATCCAGTTTCTTCACCAAAGGATGTTCTGGCTCATACTGATTTTCACCTTGATCCGATAAATTTGTATTATTTATATTTATTTTATTTTGAAATATCTGGCTTACATCTTTATTTGAAATTTTTCCGTCAGAAGAATAACTGTATGTAAACTCTCCAGAAAAATCGCATCCTACTTCAACGGTATATCCATTCTGATTCCACGTAATCTTGTAATTCTCATCTCCGAATTGCTTTTTCCATGCCGCATCAATAACTCTTTTTTCATCTTCTGTATATGTCTGAGATAAATCTTGGAAATAATCATTGAATATCCACGGAGCCTTTAATACGCTCTTTCCAGAATCAATGGTAACCTCCCAATTTAATTTAACTGTCCCATCATTATTATCTACTAATCCGGTTCCTTTTTTGCTAAGTGAGCCTTCCACACTTCCAGTGTCTATGGATATATTTCCAGTGTCTCTTTTCTCGTTTTCTTTTTCAAGTATCGCTTGATTGGTAACAGTCTGATTTCCCGCATTTTTTTCGGTCGTGGTATATGTTATAGTATATGTTTCCGCTGTGTCAGTTTTAAATGTATAGGGAAGCTGAATCCGACTAGCTCCGTTTACAGAAGGAGCAATGTCCACGCTTCCTTTATATTCCTCTCCATTAAAGATATCTTTGATGGTCCATCCTTTTAAATTGATTTTTCCACTATTAACAACAATAGTCCATTTAACGGACCCATCTGCCTGTTTCTTCCCACTTTTCTCGATTAGATTCTGTTTAAAATCATGAGTTATCTCTGTTTCTGCCTCAAGCTTTTTCCCATCTTTATCATATGATGTAGCCTTCACTTCATTTGTCACCGTGGACGTATAATTTTCTTTTGTGAGCTTTGCAGTATATGTAATGATATACTCATCCCCTGCTTCCAGTTTTGGAATTGTTATGTCAAAGGACTTATTTCCAGTGTTCGGAATTCCATCGACAAAGGAAGAAGTAATATCTGTACCATTTCTTTTTACGGTAAATCCTTCTAGATAGGTAAGCTCTTCCCCATTAGTTGCGCTCATAATATCCTCGAGCAAGACTTTCTCATTCGTTCCATTGGCACTTCTAACCGTTATTTGATATTCTATTTTTCCTTGATTTTCATCAACTACCTTCTGGGTCTTTTCTACTTCCAGATCCTCTGTATGATACTTTTTCTCTTCAATTGTGAGCGTTGAATGAACTTTATCGCTCCAATCAATTGAAGTCTTTCCTCCATTGCCAGAAGATGCCTGTGATGCGCTACATTCAAACCCAATATTTCCAACCGCAGTACTTTGAAGATTACTGTTTATAGTATTCTGATCTTCAATAGTTATAGTGATTATTCCTGTATTTTTATTTATTTCATATTTTCCTATCTCTTGGTGTTGACTATTAAAAACTGTTCCGCTCAAACCACTATCATCTTTTTCTGCCAAATTAAAATTAGTTGGCAATTGATAAGTAAGTGTTTTTGACCTCTGCAATGTTCCAGCAGGAAGTGCATAGGATAAAACAAATCGTAATGTATCATTTAATCCTATCTGCGTATTTTGATCAACAGCTGTATCATTTTTGTTTACTGTAACTCCTGTCAGATATTCTCTCAGATCAATGCTGTCAACATTCTGGCCGCCATCCGCATACATCGCAATCATTCCATACGTGGAGAAGCTTTCCGTCTCAAACTCTGCATTTCCGTCCCCAGTGCCTTCTGCGACAACTTCCGTCTCGCCGCCGTGCATATGGACCACTGCGGTGTCTGCAATTTGTTTTCCTTCAGGTACGTTCCACGGAATGCCGCCGTCGAACTTCATGGTTACGTGGACAGACTCCCTGGGCTGGATTTCTTCACCGTCCTTGTCAAGAGAGATGTCATAAAGGACGCCCGTCACATTCTCCGGATTCTGGCCGAGGGCCGCACTTACCTTCGCCATGATCTGGGACATTCTGGCTGCTGCAATGGGAGATACCGAAACCTTTGTACCCTCCGGAATCTTCGCGTCTTTGGTTGCAGAGACGGTGACCGTGAGATTCCCGCAGGTTCCTGTCAGCTGCTCGGTATACTCTTCGTCTTCCTGATAGACATAGGTGATCTTCGTGTTCTCTTTCAGAAGCTCGCCGTCCACATAGTAGGCGTACTGGCCCGCTTCGATGACTTCCTTGTCGATGGATGTGATTTTGTCGGTGCCGATCTCGGCGTACTGGTACTCGTAGCCCTGGATGTAGGGAGCGACCTTGGACAGGTCATTGGTGCCGATGGCAAGAGGGAACGCATAGTCTCCCTGGATCGCCGCGCCGGTCTGGTCCACTGCTTCGCCGGTCACTTCAATGGAAGCGATCGCAGGAGTGATCTCTTCCTTCCGGGCATAGGTATAGACGATCGTCGCGGCATCGCCTGCGGCAATCCGGTTTTCTTCTCCGTTTACGGTATAGGTGTAGAAGGTCTTCGTGACGGTTTCTTCCTTCGACTCCGTGGTCTCGACATCCTTTGTGAAGACGGTGTCTTCCGAAAGCACTGCTCCGTCCAGCGTAATGCTCTGAAGCGCGTAGCCGTTGAAGGCCTTCACCTTGTCGGAGAGCGCAATGGAGTCTCCGGAGAGATTCACGGCCCCGCAGAGGATGGTGCCGTCCTCCGCCTTATAGATGGCTTTCAAAGAAGCGGATTGATTGACTTCCTTCTTCTCCGTTCCCGGCTCCTCCGCGGTTTCAGACTTCTCGCCTTTCTTGTCGTCTTTGGCGGCATCGGACGGATCCTTGGCGGCCGCATCCTTCTTGCTATCGTTCTTCCTGCCTTCTTCCTCGCCGGCTTTGTCTTTCTTAAGCTCGTCCTTCTGTGCGTCCTTCCGGCCGCCGGTCTTGTCGGAGGACTTGTCGCCTGTGACGGTCTTATCGTCTGCTGCCGTCTTATCCTTCGCGGTCTCTTCCTGCTTCGTGTCCGCGGCGGCATCCTTTCTGCCGTCCTTCTCCGGCTCCTTCGTGTCCTTCGAAGGTTCTGCCTGCTCCGGCGCCTTCGTTACCGTGATAACGGCCTTGGGGAGCTCCACCTTGTCGGCGAGCTGATAGAGTGCCCCCCCGTCTTCGTCCTTGTTCCAGTCCTTGTCGAGCTCGGATGTGAAGGTATAGGTGCCCGCCTCGGTGTTGTGGTAGGACTCCTCGCCGTTCCAGGTGACGGTGACGGTCTCCTTCTCTTCGTCCACCTTGACGTCGATTTCCTTCGGGAGCTTCAGCTCCGCGTATGCGGGAGCGTCGTCCGTCGTATAGGTGCCAAGGTCGATGTCTTCCGTGAGGACAGAGGTGATTTCCTTCGGGGAGTCTTCCCGGCTGTCCTCTTCCCCTGCATCCCGGTTTTCCTTCTGATCTGCGTCCGGATTTCCCTCCGGGGACCCGTCTTCGGATTGTCCCGCTTCGCTGCCGCTCTCAGGGGCGTTCTTCTCCTGTGCGACTTCGCTCCCGGAATTCCCGCTGTCGGAAGCTTCCTCGTCCGGGGCGGTAACTTCTTCCTGCGAAGCGTTTTCCTCCTCGGGATTGCCTTCCGAAGCCTCTGCCGCTTCCGGCGCACTCTCTTCCATGACTGCAGTGTTCTCCGCGCCGTCTTCCTCCGAAACAGCGGCTGCCCCGGCCTGTTCCCCGTCCGCGCTCTGCTCCGCGGGCTCACCTGCCGGATCCGGAGCAGCATTCTGCGAGGCCTCTGCTGCATTCTCCTCCTCCGAATTCTCTGCGTATATGACGACCGGCTGCACCGCGCTCGTCAGGGTCGATGTCACCATAGCCGCAACGCCGATGGATGCGATGAATTTCCGGAATTTGTTGTTCTGCATAGCTTCCTCCCTCTTTTGCAAAGCTGTGATTGAATATACGAAAATGAAAGCGGTCCAATCTCCCTCTTGAACAGCTCTCTGATTCTTACAATTCGTTATGAATGTCAGGTTTCCTCAAATTCATTTATCATATGTAGCACCTGCACACCATGTGATAAATTCCCCGGATCGTCCGGGCTTGAAGCTTAACATGATTTTAGCATGGAATTGATTTATTGACCGGATTTCAACATTTTTGACGGCAGAATCGTCATTTTTGCATTTTTCTTATGTGCAAATTGTTGGATTTCGCCTTTTCGTCAGGAGTGGCACGGCGCAGGTTTCCGGTGTCACTGGTTTTCCGCACGAAAATACGGGAGGAAATTGTGCGGTTTGTATAATGAAAGGAAGGGCACTCCGGATTCTCCGGAGTGCCCTCTGCTGCTTGATCCTGTATAAATGCCCTTTTATAAGCCTGCTGCCAGGCGGTTGGATGGCATGGTCTTTTTTGCCCTTTCCTTCCCTGCAGTGGTGTCGTTCTATTGGCCCGCCTCCGCCAGAAGCTTCTTCAGGCGGGCGATTTCCCGGTCCTTCTCGGAGAGAGCCTGGTCCTTCTCGGAGAGAATGCTGCTGTATTTTTTATCCATTTCTTCCTTCACCTGCGCAGTCACCTTGGCAGTGACTCTTTACGTCGTGCGCTCTACAATGCCTTCACTTAAATTGCACATTCCCTGCACCTCCTCATCTACTGTTTTTACCATTGGGATATGATACTGCTCTTCCAGAATCTTCTTTTTCGTGTCAGTGTCTATCACCTCAGAGAGCAGCGTCGACAGCATTCCAATCAGTTCATCACCGGTTGTGCTGCCATCCGCAGTCAGATTGATAAAAATCGTTGAAAACAGATCATACCTTCCGAACGACATCTTCGGAAGGTTCTCTGTCGGATATATTACTTTGGGCGTGATTCCATACTGAACAATCGTGTCCGCGGCCAGCCTCTTTATGCTTTTCGCCGGTGAATTCATGCAGATCCAGATGGAGTAAACCTTCTTGATCTTATCATAGGAGCTGGTCGTAAATTCCCGGTCCAGCTGCTCCGACATCAGCCTTGCTGGATAAAAGATCGACCTGCTCACCAGATCATAGGGAAGCTGCACTGACTTCTGCGCCTCGATATTGATATACATTTTCTGCGGCTCTCCTTTTCTGGTGAGCACGCTGAATACAATATCGAAGGTCACCTCCCCCTCTCCGGGGAGTCTGCTGTCCGTTCCCAGGCTCTGCACCACTTCTGTTTTGTTTCTCGCGTCGGGACGGACTCTCCGGCTTGCGATTTCCGGAGTTCCGATGATCGCCTTTTCGGCTTCCTCATACGAATAATCCCGAAATTCCGGAACCGTCCCGACCAGAATCCTCGCAAGAATGCACTTGGTCGCCAGTACGCGCTTCACGGCTGCGTCATACCGGACATTCTGGTCCGCAGAATCAAGCTCTGCAGATAAATACGTTTGTTCCTTCAATCGTTACCTCCTTGTTCATGTGTGAATCCAAACAGGGAGGCATCTGCCGATCCCTGTCTGATTTGCAGGGATCGATCCCTTGTGTACGCCTATATGAAATTTGTCTTCATCATATCACATCCGGCGAAATGAAAACACGTACACTTCACCGTTACGATGTAATCCTCCATAAGAGTTTTTGTTCGGAACACTTAACATATTCTGAGAGAGTGCTGCCGTTAAATTTCATCAAAAAAGGATCTTCAGTCCATATGCCCTGAAGATCCCTCTGCAATCCGTTTCCAAATCAATATCCGAATTCCTGTGCCCAGTACCAGACGCCGCCTGACGTCTGATATGCCGCGATGCCAACCGTCGCAAACTCACCGTTCATGATGTTGGCCTTATGGGTGGGCGATGCCATCCAGGCATTCACGACACTGTTCGCGTCGCTGTAATTGTATGCGAGATTCTCGCCGTACATCAGGTTGCTGTCCACGGTCCACCAGTCCGTTCCATTCGGTCTCGTGTGGGAGAAGCTCTGCTCGCACTCCTGTGCGCGAACCTCAGCGTCCTTCTCCAGACCGTCACTCCAGATCAGTGCTGCCAGCCCCTGCGCCGCTCTCTGCTGGTTCACCAGCGCCAGTGCCGACTGCGCCATTGCCGCTCCCGCGGACGTGGATGCCTTTCCGGCAAGAGCAATCGCATTGTCGTCAATGTAATGCTCATCGCCTTCCTCGGATTCCAGCCTGCTCGCCGCTGCGTCATCAATGGAAGCGGTATCCGCGGCCTGCTCCGCCTTGCCGCAGGCGGTCAGGACCAGAAGCGATGCTGTTACCAGCGCCGTAATCATCGTTCTCATAATCTTCCTTCTCATGACTGTCACCCTTTCTTCGTTATTCCAATCTTCCAATTCAGCTAATCCGGATTTCCAATGAATCTTCGTATTCCTGTGAAGCTTCCTATCTCCGAATCTTCATACCGACGGTCTTCACCGTCTGACTGCTTCAAAATGATTCCTGAATTTCTGACATTTTCTGTCTTTTCTTACAAACTCATCTTAACACCCATTCGCTGAAAGTCAATCAGTTTTCATTCGTATTTTTAAATATAATTTACTATTATGATAGTTTTCGTCTTTTCCATTTTCAAATCAAATGCTGACCGGGCAGGAGGCAATAAACCAGCCGCCGGACATGCAAAAGACAGCAAGGAAGCTGCCACGCTCCCTGCTGTCTTTTGAATATATCTGTTTCACATCTGACCGATTTCTACATGAACGGTGACTCATCAGGGGATCGATCACCTCCGCCTGTGAAATCCCTATTCTCAGAAGCTCCACATATGCTTCTTGACCATGCTGACGAATTCTCCGTTGGTCCTCGTCTTATAGAAGAGATCCAGCACACTGTCGGTTGCCTCTTCTCCGCGGGAGCCGATGAAGGCCTTGCGGATGGTTGCAACACATTCCTGCTCATCCGGCGTGAGGAGAAGATCGTCGCGGCGCGTGCCGGACTTCGCAAGGTCCACCGCAGGGAAAATCCTGCGCTCGGAGAGCTTGCGGTTCAGGATCATTTCCATGTTGCCGGTTCCCTTGAATTCCTCATAGACAACATCGTCCATCTTCGATCCGGTCTCGATCAGGGCCGTGGCGAGAATCGTAAGGGATCCGCCCTCCCGCATATTGCGGGCCGCACCGAAAAAGCGCTTCGGCATATGCAGTGCCACGGGATCCAGACCGCCGGAAAGCGTTCTGCCGCTGGAGGGCTCTGTCAGGTTATAGGCTCTTGTCAGTCTCGTGATGGAATCCAGAAGAATCATGACATCGCGGCGCCCTTCCACGAGGCGCTTCGCGCGCTCAATGGTCATCTCCGCCACTCTCTTGTGGTGCTCCGGCAGTTCATCGAAGGTCGAATAAATGACCTCGACATTCGGGCCCTCCAGGGCCTCACGGATGTCCGTCACCTCCTCGGGGCGCTCATCAATCAGGAGGATGATGAGGTGGATGTCCGGATTATTCGCCTTGACGGATTTCGCGACTTCCTTTACCAGCGTGGTCTTTCCTGCCTTCGGCGGGGATACGATCATACCGCGCTGTCCCTTGCCGACCGGGCACATGAGATCCATCACACGCATGGCAATGGACGCGCCCGGCTTCTCCAGACGGATCCGGTCATCCGGGAAAATCGGAGTCATGTCCTCGAAATTAAACCGCCTCTTGGATTCCTCCGGGTCAACGCCATTGACCGATTTCACGAACAGAAGCGCCGAGAATTTCTCATTCTGGCTGCGAATGCGGATATTGCCCTCGATGATGTCTCCGGTCTTCAGGTTGAAACGCCGGATTTGGCTAGGTGCCACATAGACATCGTTGTCGCCCGGCATGTAATTGCTGGAACGGATGAAGCCGTAGCCGTCCGCCATCACCTCCAGAATGCCGTGTGCCATCTCACCGCTGTCCAGCTCATGATTCAGTTCGTTCTTATGGACAATCTGCTGATCCGGACGGATCAGACCGCGGCGAGCATAGCGTCCGGCAACCGCCTGGGACGGAACGGGCTCCGGTCTCGCTGGTGCTGCCTGAACAGGTGCTGCTGTTGCTGCCGGAACATTCTCCTGGTAGGAGCTTCGGGAAACCGCCGGAGCGCCCTCCTGCACCTTCGCGGGCTCTGCTGCAGGTGTGCCTTCCGGGTACGCCACTTCGGGAGCTTGCGAAGCAGCCGGTGCCGCCGATGCAGGCTGTCCTTTTCCGACTGCTTCCTGATCCGCTCCTGCTGCCGGAAGAGAATTCTTCCTGGGGCGTCCGGGCTTTCTCTTCTCCGGAGCGGCTTTCTCCCCGCCCGTTCCTTCTGCCTTCGCATTTCTCCTGCCGTCGGCAGCGGGTTCTCTCTTCTGCAGGGAGGGTCTGCGGCCTCTTCTCGCGGGGCCCTTGTGCTCTGCGGCATCCGCCGTCTGGCTTCCCTGTCTTCCTCTTACAGCCTCGCGCTCCCGCAGGACCTGCTCGTCCTCCGCATGGTCCAGCTCCAGAAGCTTGCCGACAATCTCTTCCTTCTTCATGCGGGCAGGAACACTAAGCCCCCGGCTCGCCGCAATCTCCTTGAGGTCCTTGACCTGCAGTGACTCATACATGTCTTTCGTCATTCTCATCTGCTTCTTCCTTGTATGTAATTATTCATAGTGGTGCTATATAAGGGATATCGTCAATAAAAAGATGTCTGTCAAAAGATGTCTGTTATAAATATCTATTAAAAGGTGTCTTACTGTACAGATATGGCTGCAGTCCGTCTTCACTTCATGCAAGCTTCCGCCTGTGTCCCGATTTCCGACAGGAAATGCGGCGCAGCGGAATGGACTGAAATTATTATAGTTCGCCGGAATTTGAAATGTCAATATTGCTTCGCCGTGCCCACCAGTGCGCCCTGCACGACGAAGTTGTTCACATGCCCGGTGGAATAGCAGGTGGACAGTGTCAGAAGATCCGGACGGCTCTCCCAGTCGATCCCGTCATTCTCCGGCTGATAGACGGAGTGTTTTCCGGCATCCGCCACATACGCATCGTATCCGTCGTCTCCTGTGAAGTCATCGTAAACATCATCCCGCACCGGAATCGTATAATAAGCAAAAATCCGATACACCAGCACCTGATCCTTCTGATAAATATAGATGAAGGGATCCTGATCACACAGAGCGTCGTCCTGCAGGAAGCGCTTCAGGCTCCCGAACATCGTCTGATTCTTCATATTGTGCCCGAAAACGAAGGTATTGCGGTCCGAGAAATCCGGCTTCGCCACCGTATCCAGGAAAATGCATCCCGAGGCATTGTTCGTTCCCTCAAAGGTGGTGTGCAGATATTTATCGTTATTCTCCGCCTGCGCGATGGGATATTTCAGATCCAGCACCGGCAGGTAAATCACGCCGACAAACTCCGGATTGGTCTTCTGAAGGGCGTCATAATCAATAAGGAGCTTCGGATAATCCACCTGTGGCTCGTCCCCGGCGTCATCCGCCTCTTCCGCCTCTTCGGTGCCTTCCTCCCCGGAATCCGCTTCCCCAGACTCCGTGAGCACCTCGATGTAGCTGTCCAGTTTCTTGTATTCCTCCTTCGCCTGCCGATAGGTCAGGAACTCCTTCATGAAATTTCCGAAGGAGAACACGAAAATTGCGATCAGAGCAGAAGGGATGATCCATCCGAAGCGCCGCTTTTTCCCGCCGCCCGTCCGGTTCCCGGCAGTTTCCTGATCCGGGGCATCCGGACCGCTCTGCTCAGGGGAAGCTCCTTCCCCGGTTTCATCCTGTTCCACGGAATTCCGGTCTTCGGCTCCGCCTTGTTCAAAACAGTTCCCGGTTCCGGCTCCGCCTTGTTCAAAAGAATTCTGATCTGCCGCACCTGCTGCCGCAAGCTCTTCCTCGCCGTAGGGCTGAAATGCTCCCTTTTGTTCTTCCTCGGTATAAGACATCGGCTCCTGAAGCTTTTTCTCCTCGTCCTTCATTTCATTTTCCTTTCCTGACGCAGCCCGCCTGTGGCAATCATCCCAAAATCCGTCCGGGATGCCTCAACTGTCAGCATTCTGCACCGCCTGCTCCTGTCTGTTTGCAAATTTTTCTGAACACTCAGTCTCTTTTTCTTTGAAAAAGAACATAGCCTCCGCAGCACGCAGCGATTCCGAGCGCCGCCGCCATCCAGGCAGCCCCGTTTTCCGTCTCATACACGCCGGTCCGTGCGAGGATCAGCGTCATGACATTCACAGCTCCATGCAGCACGGCCACAGCCGCAAGATTCCTTCCAAGAGCCAGGAACAGACAGAATGCAAAGCCCATAATCGCCGCATACAGTCCCTGCACCGCATTTCCGTGATAGAGCCCGAACAAAAGAGAGGACAGGCCAGCCGCCAGGAGAAAGGACTTTTTCTCTTCATACCTCTCCCGGCACACCCGAAAGATCCGGTGAAACGTCACCCCGCGGAAAATCACTTCCTCTGCAAGCGGCCCGAGAACGCCGTAGACCAGAATCCCGAGCGGCAGGGACACCTGCCGTGTCCGGTCGCTGGCCGCTGCCGCGGACGAATCCGCTGCCACTGCCCCGCTCCTCATCAGAAAAAGGTTCAGGAACACCGACAGCGCAAGGATTCCTCCCGCCGCGGCAAGGATCCGGTCTGTTCTTCCCGAAAGCTTCCCGGTGAATCTCACTTCTCCATACGTCATCCGAAGGACCAGCGCAAAGGCCGCCGTCATGGCGACCGCCGCCGTCATCGCCGACACATCCGCCGCATGGACCGAAAGCCAGGCGAGCAGCGGTGCGCCGCCTCCCTGCGCGTACCGCTGCACGCCCAGCTGCAGGATCGACGCCAGAATCTGATACACCACGGCAAATACTGCCATCGGCAGAACCGCCCGGGCTGTTTTCTCTCCCATTGTTACCTTTCTGTGCCGCGTTTTTTGCGGCACCCCGAGGAGAAATGCCCGAATGGGCTTTCTCCGATGGGATCATCGAAATTGTTGCTGCCCTGTCACTGCAGCAGAATTTCCCCGAGTTCCTCTGCATTCGCCGCAATGAAATCCGCGCCTGCCTCTTCCAGCTCTCTCCGGCTCCCATAGCCGTAGGTGACGCCCACAGCAGTCACACGGTTGGCCTTCGCTCCTCTCATATCGAAGGAGCGGTCGCCGACCATGGCGCAGCGGCGTTTCATTTCGTCAGCCCTTACGGCGGCTTCCTTTTCCGCCACAAGGGTCCCATACTTATACCTCGCTGAGGCAAAATCCGCGAAGGCGGTTTTGCCGAATGCGGCAGCCGGTGCGTCAGCACCGATGCTGCTGTTTGAAAGTGACATTTCGATGTCACTTTCAAACCTCGCGCCTTCCGGGATTCCGAGGCCCTGCAGGGCCTTTTGTACCATCCGGAGCTTGTTGTCCGCTCCCATTTTGTTGTCCAGCTCTTCCTCCATCCGGGAACCCACGATCACATTGAAATCCCCTTCAATTCCGAAATGCTCCAGGACCTTATGCACCATCGGCTCCGGCTTGGAGGATGCGATGGCAAGTCGGACTCCCGCCTTGTGAAGTCTTGAAAGGAGCTCCCGTACCCCAGGGTACAACCGGTTCTCATAGACGCCGCTGGTGTCATACCTCTCACGGAAATAGTGGATGGCCTGCGCGCTCTCTTCCTCATTCATTCCGTATCTTTCGCGGAAGGACAGATTCAGCGGCGGTCCCACGAACGGCTCCAGCTTCCCAAGGTCCTGCTCCTCGATGCCCATCCGGTGCAATGCGTACTGCACCGATCTCGTGATGCCGGGCCCCGACTCCGTCAGCGTGCCGTCCAGATCAAATAAAATGCTCTCAAAGCTCATATACAAACTCTCCAGGTTTATTGGTAACATTATATCAAAAAGCCTGCTTCCGTTTTCGGAAGCAGGCTTTCATTCCGTCAGCTACTTATTCCTGCACGGCCAGCACCTTGACCTTGGCCAGAGCCTTGGCAACCGGCGGGATGCTGACAATGATGATCGTCAGGACTCCCTCGGTGAAGATGTAGCTCCCGTTATAGGCCGCGGAATATACGGCAGGATTCATGCCTTCCGGCGCGAACTGGCCGAAGAAGATCAGTCCCGACAGGAAGCTGAACACAAATCTTCCGGCGATGCCAAGAAGATAGCCCTTCACCAGCCCGTGTTTTGCCCTGGAGAACACACCGGAGAGTCCCAGCGCACCGAACGCGAAAATGTAGTCGCACAGCATCTGCGGAATGCTGATGATATACGGATCCACCACCATCTGCAGGATACCGTAGGCAACCGCCGCCATCAGGCCGGAGCGGAGTCCGTACCAGTAGCCGATGAGGCAGATGAAGAACATGGAGAACAGCGTGATGCTTCCGCCCATCGGAAGGGACAGGAACCTGATGAAGCTCGTTACGAACGCAAGCGCCATCGCCATCGCCGAGAACACAAGACGTCTTGTGCCTGTTTTCCCCTTCTGATCCGCTTTGGTGATGTAGCACGCAGTGAGAAGCAGCGCCAGCATAATAAGGACCAGCACGGTGTAGCCCGCACCGGTCAGGGAATAGCTTCCGTCTTTCGTAAGAACTGCAAGTGACATGAAAAAACCTCCTTCATGATCAGGAAAACGCAGGGAGAATCGTTGGATTCCTGCATCCGCCTACAATAAAGCCGTCCATCTACAAAGTCAAGAGCATCTTCAGCTGGACATCCAGTGCCTCGAGTGCTTTCTCCGCGTCCTGCAACTTCTTCCCGGCCTCTGCCATCTGCCGGCAGGCCTCCCCGATCTTCTCCGGAGGAATCGGTAAGCTTCCTTCCGCTCCGTTTTGCGTATTTCCGGAATCCCGCCCGGAATCTTCTTCCGGTCCCGCAAGCGTCAGATAACCGTTTACCACGGCGCCTGGAAGGGCGAACTTCTTCTGTCCCTTTGCGAACTCCACCGTCAGATACCGGCCGTTCTGAGAGACGATGGTTCCTTCGCCGAAGGACTTATGAACCGCCCTTTTCCCGGTCAGCTGCGGAAGGGATGCCCCGTTCTCTTCGGCCCTTGCCTCCCGCGTTCTCGCTGCCGCACTCTCCCGCTCCTCCAGAAGCTGTGCAGCCTTCTGCATCCTGTCGATCTTCCGCTGCGAGACTGTGCTGATGCGTGATTTGCGCTTTGCCGACTTCTCCGCATACCAGTTCATCGCATAAACCGCACGCATCACGTCAAAGGCAAGAAGGTGTCCCCGCGGATCCGCGTCCTCCAGATCCGGAATTCCGAGCTTCTTCCCGTACTGCTCCAGGCGCTTACGCACCGTTTTCCGAAGCTCGGCTTCTCCGCTTAATTCATCGCAGAGCTCCTGTGCGTTCTTATAGTAATTCGCTAAATTCAGAAAACGATCATACCCGATCTCTTCTTCCGCCTCGGCATAGCCTGCAAACGCCGTCACCTCCGGTGCCCGGAAAAAGAAATCACGTTCCGGCCGGATGAGAGCGAGGAAATTCAGTCCGCTCCAGAGTCCCAGGCGAAGCCTCCCGTCCTCCGGTGCCAGCTCCTCCAGCATTTTATTGCAGCCGTCAGAAAATTGAAGAAGCTTCTCCTGCAGAAGCTCTATGCTGCCGCCGTCCTCATCCAGAAGACGCTCGAATGCACGCCGCACTTCGTTTTCTCTTCCGTTTCTGCAGAGGAAAAGAATACTCTCCAGAGTTTTTTCCTCACCGCCGTCCAGAAGCTCTGCCGCCTGCTCCATGGATTGTTCCAGCATTCCGGTGAAATCCTCTGCAGACAGGTCAAAATTCTCTCTGCAGACGGCTGCTGCCACCCATCGTCTGCACGGCTCCTCGCCGCTGTCTGCCCATTCGTCATAATGGTTGCGATAGATGTGCGTCAATATCCGGATTCGTTCGCTGTTCACGGCTTCCTCCCTGTGCTTGTGCTCTCATATAAATTTCCCGCAGACTGCCTTTTCTCCGCGGCTTTCTGCTCCTTCTTTTCTTCCTGCCACTCTTCTTCTGCTGCTTTTGGCAGGGATTTCCAGATGGAGTCCGGAATGCGCCGCTGTTTTCATTATATGTAATTTTTCATTTTTTCGCAAAGTATACAGGCAATTTTATTTTTTCTCATCCTGCGTCAGTCTTTTTGCCCGGCATTCCTTTTGAAGTCATCGGGACAGAAGCCCGATTTTGTCCGATGAAATAAGGCTTTGCAGGCATTAGAATAAGCGATGGTTTGAGATTTATTACAGAAATTTGTGTCGATTTGGTCTATCTCTCTGCCCGGCTGCTTGCAGGGTTCGTGACAGAGGATCCGTTTTAACAGCATGCAGCAGTTTTCCATTGGAATCCGTTCTCAGGACGAACCTGCTGCAGGAAACGCATAGACCAGACAGACACCAGATTCAGGAGGAAGTTATGGCAGGAAAAGTTGAAAATCTGACTCATGCGGCAGAGCGTCAGGCGATGTCCGTTCTGATCGACGGACTTCTTAAAACCATCAAGAACTCGGACGACCGCACCGAAACCTATCTTAAGATTGTTGACCTTGCATCGAAGTTTTACGGAAAGGGAGCAAGCGCTGAGAAGCTCGACGCCGTCCGCGCTGCCATCAAGGATCCCAACAACCGCTGGTTCAAGTACATCAACCGCATCATCGACGAGACCGATCCGCACTATGCGAAGATGCTGCTTTTGAACCTCGGCTACGAGGCCTTCCTTCGCGGCACCAAGACCATCCGTGCAAACCGTGAGAAATATAACTGCAACATCCCGTGGCTGATCCTCTTCGATCCCACCATGGCCTGTAACATGCACTGCGTTGGCTGCTGGTCCGGCACCTACGGCCACAAGGCAAACCTTTCCTTCGAGGATATGGACAAGATCGTCACCGAGGGCAAGGAGCTCGGCGTATATCTGTACATGATGACCGGTGGCGAGCCGACCGTCCGCATGAACGATATCTTCAAGCTTGCTGAGAAGCACAATGACTGCTTCTTCGGCCTGTATTCCAACTCCACGCTGATTACCGACGCTATGTGCGAGAGAATCAAGGAGCTCGGCAACATCACCTTCATGCTCTCCATTGAGGGAACTCCGGACACCAACGACGCACGCCGCGGCGAGGGCCACTACGCTGCTGTCATGAAGGCAATGGATCTTCTGAAGAAGCACGGCATCGTCTTCGGCACCTCCATCTGCTACACCCGCGCAAATGTCGAGGCGGTTACAAGCGATGACTTCTTCCACCTTCTGGAGGAGAAGGGCGCACGCTTTGGCTTCTACTTCCATCTGATGCCGGTCGGCAACAATGCAGCTCCCGAGCTGATGCCTACCGTTGAGCAGCGTGAGTACATGATCAAGAGAATCCGTGAGGTTCGCGGCAAGGACAGCGATATCTGCTTCTATCCGATGGACTTCCAGAACGACGGTGAGTACGTCGGCGGATGCATTGCCGGAGGCCGCAACTACTTCCACATCAACTCCAACGGTGATGCGGAGCCCTGCGTGTTCATCCACTTCTCCAACACGAACATCCATGACAACACCATTCTGGAAATGCTCCAGAGCCCGCTGTTCATGGCTTACCACGAGGGTCAGCCGTTCAACCGCAACCACCTTCGTCCCTGCCCGATGCTGGAGAATCCCAAGCTCCTTCGTGAGATCGTACAGGCAACCGGCGCGCACCAGACCAATCTGGAGTCCCCGGAGAGTGTCGATCATCTGTGCGAGAAGTGCGACGAGTATGCCAAGGAATGGGCTCCTGTCGCAGACAAGATCTGGGCAGAGGAGACACACAAGCGTCCCTCCTATGAGAACTACACCAAGGAGAAGAAGGAGCATCCGGAGCTGGCTGCCTTCGAGCACGCTGACGGAACCGAGCACATTGATCTGTAAGCTGCCCGTCATTCTCTAGATATTGATTAAGAACAGCTGCCAGTACATATGGGCACAAAGAAGAGCACCAGCGCGATTTCTGACGCGAAGCGTCAATATAAGCGCTGGTGCTCTTCTTTTTGTTATAAATCACAAATTGAAATATGTTTGTACATAAAACCGCGGTCAATAAAGCTTCAAGCCGCCGATTCTATGAATGCTCTCAGGCAATCACCCCTGCTGCGTTTCCTGCGCAAGCCCGCGGTTTGCCTGCATCTTCAGATACGCGTTGATGAACCGGTCGATATTGCCGTTCAGCACGCCATCCGTATCCGAGGTCTCCTCCTGCGTTCTGGTGTCCTTGACCAGCGTGTAAGGCTGGAGGACATAGGAACGAATCTGGGAACCCCAGGCGATCTCCTTGACATCGCCGCGGATGCCGTCGCGCATTGCCTCCTTCTCCTGCTGCTTCAGAAGGAAGAGCTTCGCCCGCAGCATTTCAAACGCTTTGTCCTTGTTCTGGAACTGGGAACGTTCATTCTGGCAGGTGACCACGATTCCCGTCGGGAAGTGCGTGATGCGGATGGCCGAAGAGGTCTTATTGATGTGCTGGCCGCCCGCTCCGGAGGAGCGATAGGTGTCAATCCGGATGTCGTCCGGCTTGATCTCAATGTCGTTGTCCTGCGGAAGCTCCG
>CALEFO010000230.1 GCA_937877165.1 uncultured Lachnospiraceae bacterium
AGAATCAGGAACAAAACCTGTCTTCTGCTCCCGGCCCGAAGACAAACGGCGAAGAGGCGGCGAAGGCAGAGAAAATCAAGGCAGTTCTTCGCTGTGTCGTGCGCCCGGATGAGAGACAGACGAACGGATTCGTTTCTTTCCTGAAAAGAGAGTACGGCACAGACGATGTGGAACTGGACATCGTGGAGGATCCGAAGATCTGGGGCGGCTTCATTCTGGAAGTCGGCAGTGAGGAATACGACTGGAGTCTTCGGGGACGTGAGAATCAGATCGGACGCCGGATTGACAGCGCGCGTGCAAAGGCGGGCGAGTCGGCAAGTCAGGACAAGATTATTTCGATCCTGCGGGCTGCGGCTGAGGACTTCAAGGTCACTGCGGAGAAAAAGGAAGTCGGTTTCGTAGAGACCGCAGGAGACGGTATCGTCACCGTAAACGGACTCCGCCATGCAATGTACGGCGAGATCATCCTTTTCGACAACGGCGTCAAGGGAATGGTACAGAATATTTCTGATGACGGCATCGGTGCCATCCTTTTTGACGAGGAAGGCTCCATCGGAGAGGGAACTAAGGTCGTCGGAACCGGCAAGCAGGCAGGTATCCCGGTCAGTGATGAATATCTCGGAAGAGTCATCAACGCACTGGGCGAGCCGATTGACGGCGGCGAGGAAATCCACGCACAGGAGTACCGGCCGATTGAGGAGCCGGCACCGGGCATTGTAGAGAGAAAGAGCGTTTCGGAGCCGCTGCAGACCGGAATTCTTGCCATTGATTCCATGTTCCCCATCGGACGCGGACAGCGTGAGCTGATCATCGGAGACCGCCAGACCGGAAAAACATCCATCGCCGTAGATACTATTTTGAACCAGAAGGGCAAGAACTGTGTCTGCATCTATGTTGCCATCGGACAGAAGGCATCCACCATTGCAGGACTGGTCAACACCCTGCAGCAGCACGGCGCCATGGAGTACAGCATCGTGGTCAGCTCCACGGCTTCGGACCCGGCGCCTCTTCAGTACATTGCCCCGTATTCGGCGACATCCCTTGCCGAGTACTTCATGCACAAGGGACAGGATGTTCTGATCGTGTACGATGATCTTTCCAAACACGCCGTTGCGTACCGTGCCCTGTCGCTTCTTCTGGGAAGAAGCCCGGGACGTGAGGCCTATCCCGGCGATGTCTTCTACCTTCATTCAAGACTTCTGGAGAGAAGCGCAAGACTTTCGGATGAGCTGGGAGGCGGTTCCATCACGGCACTGCCCATCATCGAGACGCAGGACGGCGATGTTTCCGCGTATATTCCGACCAACGTCATTTCCATCACGGACGGTCAGATTTTCCTGGAGAGCGATCTGTTCTTCGAAGGACAGCGCCCTGCTGTCAACGTCGGACTTTCCGTTTCCCGTGTCGGCGGCGCCGCACAGACGAAGGCGATGAAGAAGGCAGCGGGGTCTCTTCGTATCGACCTCGCGCAGTACCGCGAGATGGAGGTCTTCACGCAGTTCTCTTCGGATCTGGATGAGGCGACCACACAGCAGCTCAAGCAGGGAAAGGTCCTGATGGAGCTCTTAAAGCAGCCGCTGGAGCATCCGCTTTCCCATGCGGAGGAGGTTGTCGCTCTGACGGCAGGAGAGAACCGGAAGTTCATCGACGTTCCTGTGAAGCAGGTAAAAGAGTACGAGAACGGCTTCCTTGCCTGGATGGAAGGTGAGCATCGGGATATTATGGAAGAAATCGACCGGACAAAGCGTCTGGAAGAGAACCTGAAAGACCGGATTCTGAAGGCCGCAGATGAGTATGCGGAGCTTTCGAAGAAAACCTCCGGTGACAAGAAGGAAAACGCCTGAGGAAACTCCGTTTCCCCTGCCGGATTCCCCGTAAAAGAGAATGACGGGAGAGAACGGAAGCCCTCAGATGAGAGAACATGAAACAGCCGCAGAACACTGCGGCAGGAAAGGCAGACATGTCAGCAATACGTGAAATACGGGACCGCATCGCGAGCATTCAGAACACGATGAAGATCACCAACGCCATGTATATGATTTCATCGACGAAGATGAATGCCGCGAAATCGGCGCTGAATGCGACAGAGCCTTACTTCTTTGCTTTGGAATCCATGTTCGCAAGAGTCCTTCGGCATCTGCCGCCGGATTTCGAACATGCGTTTCTGGATCGCAGAGAGAGCATTCCAGAAAAGGATGTCCGCAGAGCCATCCTCTGCGTGACGGCAGACAAGGGCCTTGCCGGTGCGTACAACCACAACGTACTCAAGATGACGGAGGAAATGCTCCGTCCGGATGGAAGGGATCTTCTATTTGTCATTGGAGAAGTGGGACGCGCGTACTGTGAACAGCGCGGAATTCCGATTTATGGGGAATTTCGTGAGACAGCGCAGAAGCCGACCCTCTCCAAGGCGCGGCAGATTGCATCCCGGATGCTGGATCTGTTCGCACGGGATGAGGTGGATGAGGTCTTTATCATTTATACCAGGATGAAGAATTCCATGGAGAATGAGACGCAGAAGACGGAGCTTCTTCCTCTGGTGCGCCTGAACAGCAAGGTGTTCGGAATGGGAGGAGCCACGGCCATGCAGGAGGAATTCGACCTGCAGCCAGATCCGAAGACCCTTCTGGACAACATCATTCCGGATTTCGTGTCCGGATATATTTACGGCGCACTGGTCGAGTCCTACTGCGCAGAGCACTCCAGCCGCATGCAGGCCATGGATGCCGCGAACAAGGCGGGCGAAAAGCTTCTCCAGGAGCTTTCAGTCCGGTACAATCGCGAACGTCAGGCGGCCATCACGCAGGAGATCACGGAAGTGGCAGCCGGTGCAAGAGCAAGAAGTGAGCAGATCAAGCGAAACCGCAGGAAAATGAAAGCGGCATACGGTCAGAGTCCGGAAGGAGTCTGACCGGTCCTGACGGAAATTTGCATGGAATATTCCGCACAGGAGTACGAGAAAAAGAAGGAGGAGTCCTGACAATGCAGATCGGAAAGATCACACAGGTAATGGGACCGGTTGTGGACGTTCAGTTCCCGGAGCGGCCTCTCCCTGTTATAAAAACCGCACTGCAGGCGGACAATCACGGCAAAAAAGCAGTGATGGAAGTGGCACAGCATATCGGAGACGATACGGTGCGCTGCATCATGCTTTCAGCCAGTGAAGGATTGCAGAAGGATATGCCGGTGCTGTCTACGGGCAGAGGCATAGAGGTCCCGGTCGGAGACAAGAACCTGGGACGGCTGTTCAATGTGCTGGGAGACACCATTGACGGCAAGGAGAGTCTGGAGAATACGCAGCGGTGGGAGATTCACCGCAAGCCTCCGAAGTTTACGGACCAGAGCCCGGTGCAGGAGATTCTGGAGACCGGAATCAAGGTCATTGACCTGATCGCGCCTTACGCGAAGGGCGGCAAGGTCGGTCTGTTCGGCGGAGCCGGTGTCGGCAAAACCGTCCTGATTCAGGAGCTGATCCGGAACGTCGCAGCGGAGCACGGCGGATATTCGATTTTCACCGGTGTCGGAGAGCGCTCCCGTGAGGGAAATGATCTGTGGAGCGAGATGTCCCAGTCCGGCGTCATTGACAACACGGCGTTGGTATTCGGACAGATGAATGAGCCGCCGGGAGCACGTATGAGAGTTGCGGAGACCGGACTTACGATGGCGGAATATTTCCGCGATGTGGAACACAAGGACGTGCTTCTGTTCATCGATAACATTTTCCGTTTCGTGCAGGCGGGCTCCGAGGTGTCTTCCCTTCTCGGCCGTATGCCCTCGGCAGTCGGTTATCAGCCGACGCTGGCCAATGAGATGGGCGCACTTCAAGAGAGAATTGCTTCCACGAAGAACGGATCGGTCACCTCGGTGCAGGCCGTTTACGTGCCTGCCGATGACCTGACAGACCCGGCACCGGCCACTACCTTCGCGCATTTGGATGCGACGACGGTTTTGTCCCGTAAGATCGTGGAGCAGGGCATTTACCCGGCCGTGGATCCTCTGGAATCCTCTTCCAGAATCCTGGAGGAGAGCGTGGTCGGCAAGGAGCACTACGAGACGGCTCAGGCGGTTCTGCAGATTTTGCAGAAGTACAAGGAACTTCAGGATATCATTGCGATCCTCGGCATGGAGGAGCTGTCCGACGACGACAAGCAGACCGTTTACCGCGCGAGAAAGATCCGCAACTTCCTGTCTCAGCCGTTCCACGTGGCGGAGCAGTTCACCGGCATTCCCGGCAAGTATGTTCCGCTGAAGGATACCATCAAGGGCTTTCAGGCAATCATCGGAGGCGATCTGGATCAGGTTCCGGAGACGGCCTTCTTCAATGCAGGAACCATTGATGAAGTCTGGGAGCGCTCCAAGGAACTGAAAAACTGACGGGTAGAGAGCTATGGCAGAGGTAAAAAGTACATTTTTCCTGCGCGTCATTGCGGCAGAGAAGGTTTTCTTCTCCGGCTTTGCAAGGAATCTGATCATTCAGACCGTGGATGGGCAGCTTTCCTTCCTGGCGCACCATCAGGAGATGATGGCGGCGCTGAATCCCGGCGAGCTTCAGATTCAGGATGAGGAAGGAAACTGGATCCGTGTCATTGCCGGCTTCGGCTCCATGGTATTTGCCAACAACCGCGCGACAGTTTTGGTGGAGACCTGCGAAAGACCGGAGGAAATCGACAAGAGAAGAGCAGAGGAAGCGCTGGAGCGCGCGAAGGAGCGGATGCGTCAGAAGCAGAGCCAGCGGGAATATCACATGACGCAGGCGGCAATGGCAAGGGCACTGTCGAGACTGTCCCTGAAGGACAAGCTGAGAGTCTGACAGAAGCCTGGAGCATAAGGAGTGGGTTTACAATGGATGACTATCGGACACCGGGGGAGAAGCTCGCCAGATCCGGCAGAAAACGAAAGGTGCAAATGTCGGAGGCAACGAGCGTGATGCTCGCCTTGACGCTTTCCGGAGGCATGCAGGACGCCTATTCGTATTTGGTCCGTGGCAAGGTTTTCGCCAATGCGCAGACGGGCAATATCGTGCTGATGGCGGAGCATTTCTTCAGCGGGGATTTTGCAAGCGGCGTCCGATATCTGTTTCCGGTGGCGTTCTTTGCGCTCGGCGTGTTTGTGGCGGAGCAGATCCGGGGTCACTTTCAGTATTCCGGCATTCTTCACTGGCGGCAGATGATCGTCATGCTGGAAATCGTGATGCTCCTGATCGTGGGGCTCCTTCCGGTAAATGATGTGATCAATCCGCTTGCGAACGCCATGACCTCGTTTGCCTGTGCCATGCAGGTGCAGGCCTTCCGCAAGGTCAACGGCTACGCCTATGCGAGTACGATGTGCATCGGCAATATGCGAAGCGGCATGGAGGCCTTAAGCGCCTATGCGAGAACGAGAAACCGGGAGCTTTTGCTCCGTGCGGGGCAGTATTTCCTGGTGATTTTCACCTTCTTTCTGGGGGCGGGAATCGGTGGAGCGCTGGCAGGCCTTGCAGAGAGCCGTATGATCTGGATCTCCTGCGGCCTTCTGGTTGTCAGCTTCCTTCTCATGTTCTTTCAGTCAGAGGAAGAGAAGCTTGAAAGTGACACTGATAATGTCACTTTCAAGCAGCAGCATCGGTGCTGACGCACTGGCTGCCGCATTCGGCAAGCCCGCCTTCGCGGGCTTGCCTCGGCGAGGTATAAGCTTGAAAAAGTAAAGGTTTGAAAATGACATAATCTGTCATTTCTAAATGGAAGCACCAGAGAAGTGTGTGCTTCAGCGCGGGGAATTTGTTGAGCAAATTCCCCGCGCTGCTGTTTTGTAAACGGAACCGCGAAATGCAAATAAAGATTCTGTTAAAAAATGCTTTTTCAGTTCCCTTCTTATTAAAAAGCGTGTATTCTATATCGGTGTGTTAAAAAAATAACAGGAAGAGGAGGAACTTGTATGATCGCTCAGGCAGTAGCTCTGATTATTTTTATAGGAATGTTTGTGCTGATTATTCTGGACAAGTTCGAGCGGCAGTGGATTACCCTGGTCAGCGGTCTTCTGATGCTGGTTGTGGTATTCGGTATCTGCCTGCACAGCCCGCAGGCGATTGCGGATACGCTGAATCTGAAGGCGTTTTTTGCCAGAAGCTTCTGGTACGGCGCAGAGGAGAGCGCTTCCGCCGGAATCAACTGGTCCACGATTGTGTTCATTGCAGGCATGATGATTATGGTGGAGGGCCTGGGACATTCCGGTTTTTTCCGGTGGCTGTGTCTGTCGCTTGCGAAGGCGGTCCATTATCATCTGGTGCCGCTTCTTATCTGTTTCATGTGCATGTCCGGATTTCTGTCGATGTTCATTGACAGCATCACCGTGGTTCTGTTCCTCGCGACGGTAACGATTGAGTTGTCCCGGATGCTGAAATACAACCCGGTTCCAATGATTCTGGCAGAGGTGTTCTGCGCGAACCTCGGTGGCTCGGCAACGATGAGCGGTGATCCGCCGAACATCATCATCGGCACCTCTCTTGGCTACAGCTTCATGGACTTCATCACGAACACCGGTGCTGTGGTAGGAATCAGCTTTATTTTCGCGCTGGTTTATTTCTGGCTCTGCTTCCGGAAGGAGCTGAAGGCCAATGAGGCGGCAAGAGTTGGAGAGGTCTCCTGCCCGGAGCCGTCGTCCGCCATTGAGAGCAAGCCTGCCTTTCTCTGCGGCGTTCTGGTCTTTGCGATTGCAGTGGTTCTTCTGATCACGCATGCACAGACGGGACTTACCGTCTCCTGCATCGGCGTGATTGTGGCGGTGCTGACCCTGATCGCGATGGTGGCAACCTCCGGAATCTCAGTGATCCCGAAGATTTTCAGGGGAGTGGATTACAAGACGCTTCTGTTCTTCATTGGACTGTTCGTATCGGTCGGCGGCTTGGAGCAGACAGGCGTTCTGGAAGTGATCGCGCATTTCATTTCGGTGGTCAGCGGAGGAAATCCGTATGTGATCGTGGCGATCATTCTGATCCTGTCTGCGGGATGCAGCGCACTGATCGACAACATCCCATTTGCCGCAACTATGATTCCGGTGATTCAGTCGCTGGCCTCGTCCACCGGCATGGCGCTGCCGACGCTGGCATGGACGCTGTCACTTGGGACGGACATCGGCGGAAACGCAACTCCGATTGGTGCTTCTGCAAACGTTGTCGGAACCTCGGTCTCCGCGAAGAACGGTCATCCGATCAGCTGGGGAAAATATTGCAAATATTGTGTACCTGCGACGCTAATTGTTATAATGATTTCGTTGGGGTGCATCTATCTGCGCTATCTGTGAGAACTGCCGGGAAACGTCATCCGTTACCGGGCTCCCGCTGACCTGCTATCGTCATAGGGCTGCCGGGAAGCGGGCGTTTCGACAGGCGCTGGTCCTCTTGGGACAGAGACGGCCTCCAACTGCGATAGGGTAAGCTGAGAGGGGGCTCACGAAATGGGACGTATCCAAAAAATGAATGAAAAGTATGCAGGGGATGCAGAGAACAAGCAGATGAATGAGAATCAGATCATTGTCACGGTCGGCCGTGAGCATGGAAGCGGCGGCCACTTCATCGCCCAGAACCTTGCCAAGGAGCTTGGCATCAAGCTGTACGACAAGGAGATCGTAGAGGGCATTGTAGCGCAGGGCTTTTCCAAGGAATTCGTCGAGGAGATGGACGAGAAGCCGATCAACTACTTCCTCTCCCGCAGGATCGGAGAATTCTCCAACTCTCCGGAGGAGATTGTCGCGGAGAAGGTTTTTGAATACATTCGTGAGATCGCGAAGAAGGGAGAGTCCTTTGTCATTGTAGGGCGCTGCGCGGAGTCAGTCCTCCGGCTGTATCCGCATGTCATCAGCATATTCGTTACCGGTGACAAGAAGGACAAGCTTAAACGGATCGAGGACATCTATCATCTGGATGCCATGGCGGCGCAGGACCGGATCCGCCGCGTGGATTCCAAGAGAAAGCAGTACCACAACCACTATGCGGATTTCAAATGGGGCGATTCCAGAGGGTATGACCTTCTGATCAACAGCAGCCGTCTCGGTATTGACGGCACGGCGAAGTGCCTTGCCGGGTATGTGAAGTCCTATATGCAGGTCAAGGGAATCGAACCGCAGACGCTCGGGAAGGAGTAGTAAGATCCGCAAGATCGGTTCCTGAATTTCATAATCAGTCCAAAATAAGCGGCCTGTCCCTCAGCGGGGCAGGCCGTTTTTCCATGGCATAGCATCTGGACAGGCAGGATCACGAATCAGAGAGGACAAGAGCCGCATAGGTTTTACCCAATGCGGCTCCTTCTGCCAGTGAGTTTATCCCCAGACCTCCTCTGCGATCTCCTTGACGAGAGCAAGCTTTGCCCACTCTTCATCCTCCGTCAGCTTGTTGCCGATTTCGCAGGAAGCGAAGCCGCACTGAGGGGAGAGATACAGACGGTCCAGGCTGATGTAGTTCGCTGCCTCGTGAATGCGCGCGATGACCTTTTCCTTGTCCTCCAGCTCCGGAGACTTGGTGGTGATAAGCCCCAGAACCACCTTCTTGTCGCCGGTTACTTCACGGAGCGGCGCAAAGCCGCCGGAACGGTCGGAGTCGTATTCCAGGTAGTACGCGTTGACATTCTCGCGAGAGAAGAGGTAACGTGCGATGCCGTCATATCCGCCGGTTGCGGCGTAGGTGGAGTGGAAGTTGCCGCGGCAGACATGTGTGTTGATGATAAGATCCTTCGGTGCTGCAGCAAGGACGGCATTGTTGATGTCGAGATAGCGCTCACGGATGACGTCGATTCCCTTGTCATCGGTGCCGAAGAAGTTGTGACGTCTGGGATCCACGAGAAGTCCCCAGGAGCAGTCATCGAACTGAAGGTTCCGGCAGCCTGCCGCGTACAGATCGTTGATGAAGGCCGTGTAAGCGGAGACGATGTCTGCCTCGAAGGCCTCAGTGCTCTCATAGAACTGTGCGCGGTTCTCAAGGGCAAACGGCATATCGAACTGCTCCAGAAACTGCGCGGGAGCGGGGATGGTGAGCTTTGAGACCGTGTTCTCGTCCTCCTGTGCCTGTACGAAGCGGAAGTGGTCGATGAAGGGATGGCTTCCCTTGTAGGAAACCTTTCCGGTGAGAAACGTATCATCAATCATCGCTGCCTCGCCCTGGAACGGAAGTCCGGTTTTGGTCGGCTGGTGTCCAATTCCCGCAAATCCCCACATGAAATCAAGATGCCAGGTTGCGCGGCGGAACTCGCCGTCGGTCAGAATGTGGTAGCCTGCCTTTTTCTGCTTGGCGATGAGGTCCAGAATGGAGCGGTCCTCAACGGCCTTGAGCTCCTCTGCGGAAATCCTGCCTGTCTCGAAGCTGCGGCGGGCATCCTTGAGCTCCTGCGGACGAAGAAAGCTGCCGACGAAATCGTAACGGTAAGGGGTTGTAATATTTTTACTCATAGGTTCCTCCTGTGGAAACTTGTTGTCAGATTGGTTTATGAATGTGTTTTGCGAATGGTTTGATTATAGGAAATGACGCCTGAAATCGGAAATACAGAAAAATGCGAATTGGCCATAGATTAAAACTATGGACGATCATTTCTCAAAAATCATAGAAACTGGATGCTCAGCAGAGGATGGCTCTGATACAATAAGGGAAGGGCGGGGACCCGGAGAAGTTTATACCGTAGGTCAGTGATAGAGAACATAACAAGAACGTAGAGGCTTCGGAGAAATCCGGAGCCTTTATGAGTAAACGCATAAGCATCAAGAATAACGATTGAGGAAAAAGAAGTTTGGAAGTGACATTGATATGTCACTTTCAAACAGCAGCATCGGTGCTGAAGCACTGGCTGCCACATTCGGCAAAACCGCCTTCGCGGATTTTGCCTCAGTGAGGTATAACAGTGAAGAAAGGATGCATTTGACATGACCCTGAATCAGCTGCGCTATGCGGTGACAGCGGCGGAGTACGGCTCCATCACAGCAGCCGCAGGAGAGCTTTTTATATCGCAGCCGAGCCTGACCTCGGCGCTTCATGAGCTGGAAAAGGAGCTCGGCATCACGATTTTCCTGCGGACCGGCAGGGGAATTTCGCCGACGGTTGAAGGCGAAGAGTTCCTCGGCTACGCAAGGCAGATGCTGGAGCAGGAGAACCTGATCCGGGAGAAATATCTCGGCGGGGCACACGGAAAGTATTCCTTCTGTGTCTCCACGCAGCACTATTCGTTTGCAGTGGAGGCGTTCGTCGATCTTCTCAAGGGCTACAGTGAGGCGGAGTACGAATTTCACATCCGGGAGACACAGACTTACAGCATCATTGAGGATGTGGCAAGACTCCGGAGCGAGGTCGGGGTGCTGTACCTGAACCCGTTCAATGAGACTGTCCTGCGGCGGACGATCGATGAACACGATCTGGCCTTTCACTCCCTGTTTACGGCGAAGCCTCACGTTTTCATCAGCAGGGAGAATCCTCTTGCGAGGAAGAAATCTCTGACGCTGGAGGATCTGGAGCCTTACCCTCGTCTTTCTTATGAGCAGGGAGAGCATAATTCCTTCTATTATTTTGAAGAAATTCAGAGTACGCTGCCAAGACACAAGGACATCGTGGTGACGGACCGGGCGACATTGTTCAATCTTGTCATTGGTTTGAATGGTTACACGATCTGCAGCGGTGTAATCAATTCGAAGCTCAACGGGGAGAGCATTATTTCCCTTCCGCTGGAGGTGAACGACTACATGAATGTCGGGTATCTCACGCACCGGCATATGCATACGGGCAAGCTTGCGGAGCAGTATATCGCGGCATTGAAGAAACATACAGCAAATTGATATTTGTTCAGCACATGTCGATTTCATCGTGAATGAGCCGCTTGCGGATCCATCCACGCACGAAATTGATATGCGGCTGAACATTCCGTCGCCGTCCCGCAAAGGAGGCAGTGCTGCGCAGCTGTCCTCCTTCACAGACCGGCTCCTTGATGCGTAAGCCGAGGAAAGTCAGAA
>CALEFO010000231.1 GCA_937877165.1 uncultured Lachnospiraceae bacterium
TGAAAGTGACATCGATATGTCACTTTCAAACTGCAGCATCGGTGCTGAGGCACCGGCTGCCACATTCGGCAAAACCGCATTCACGGATTTTGCCTAAGTGAGGTATAAACATGAAAATATCGAAATCTCCCTGGGTCCTTCACTATGACGGATCCAGCTGCAACGGATGTGACATTGAGGTTCTCGCGGCGACGACACCGCGCTATGATCTGGAGAGATTCGGCATCATCAACACGGGAGACCCCAAGCATGCGGATGTCTTTCTGATCACCGGCGGCATCAATTTCCAGAACCGGATGGTGGTGCAGCAGCTGTATTCACAGATGCCGGATCCGAAGGTTGTGGTGGCGGTCGGAATCTGTGCCTGTGACGGTGGAGTGTTCAAGGAGTGCTACAACATCATGGGCGGCGTTGACAAGGTCATCCCGGTGGATGTCTATGTCCCCGGGTGTGCCGCAAGGCCGGAATCCATCATTGACGGCGTTGTAAAGGCTCTTGCCATTCTGGATCAGAAAAGAGAGCGGATGAAGAAGGGACTTCCTGCAGAGGAGCGGGAGTGGACACCTGCAGAGACGGCCGGAAAGGGCACCGAGGCGATGGCAAATCAGGAGGCACGCATCGAGGCGCAGATCAAGGCTTCGGATGCAGCGAGAGCGGCAATGAGGAAGGAACAGGAGGAAGAGCTTCATGGCGGACATGAATGAGAAGCTGGCAGCTGCCGGCAAAACATTTGCGGATGTGGCATCGACGAAAAAGCCGGTTCCCACGGTTTCGGAAGGAGCCGCGGTGAAAGAGACCGGAACGCCGGACATGCCCGTCGAGGAGATCGAGGTTCGGGAGCTTCTGGATGCGGTGACAAGAATCCGTCACGACGAATGGCGGCTGATTCAGATCTGCGCGACCAAGGTGGAAGAGGATACCTATGAGATCCTGTATACCTTCGGCCGTGCGTATGACATCCGGAATCTTCGCCTCCGTGTTCGCGGAAACGACCGCGTTTCCAGCATCACCAGCATTTATGAGGTCGCCTACCTGTATGAGAATGAGATTCACGACTTGTACGGGATTGAGATTGACATGATGAACTACGATTTCAACGGAAAGCTGTTCCGTACGGTCATTCCGACTCCGTTCCGTTGAAGGAGGAAGGAGGCAGCCGTCCGCAAACCGTGTATCAGGAAGGTATAAGTTTGAAATTGACATTGATATGTCAATTTCAAACTGCAGCATCGGTGCTGACGCACCGGCTGCCACATTCGGCAAAACCGCATTCACGGATTTTGCCTCAGAGAGGTATAAACAGGGACAGGAAAACACTATGGCAGATAATTCGATCAAGAAAATCAGTATCGTTCCGTTCGGGCCGCAGCATCCGGTGCTCCCGGAGCCAATCCATCTGGATCTGGTGCTGCAGGATGAAAAGGTCATTGACGCCATGCCCTCCATCGGGTTCATTCACCGCGGATTGGAGAAGCTGGTAGAGAAGCGGGATTTCAAGGAGTTCGTTCTTGTGGCGGAGCGCACCTGCGGCATCTGCTCGTTCGGACACAGCATGGGATATGTTGAGGCAGTGGAGAAGATCATGAACCTTGAGACGACGCCTCGGACGAAGTATCTCCGCACGATGTGGGCAGAGCTCTCAAGACTTCACAACCATCTGATGTGGCTGGGGCTGCTCGCGGATGCCTTCGGCTTTGAGAGTCTTTTCATGGACTGCTGGCGGCTTCGCGAGAAGGTTCTGGACATGCTGGAAATGACGACGGGAGGACGCGTTATTTTCTC
>CALEFO010000232.1 GCA_937877165.1 uncultured Lachnospiraceae bacterium
ATAAGGAATTCCGTCGCACCCGCGGAACCAGTGATCTGTCCAGATAAACCGCTCCGAGAGGTCGTTTTTTTTCGCCTTCTGGCTCTCCTTAAACCAGGGATGCTCCTCCGAGGTGTGCCCCGGAACGAGGTCCAGCAGGATGTGCATGCCTTTTTCATGTGCCTCATGGAACAGGCGGTACAAATCATTATTCGTTCCGTAGCGCGGCGCTACCTTCTTGTAGTCGCGCACATCATAGCCGGCATCGTGGAACGGCGAATCGAAGCAGGGATTGATCCAGACTGCATTGCAGCCAAGACCTTTGATATAATCCAGCTTTTCCGTAATTCCGTTGATGTCTCCGATTCCATCCGCATTCGTGTCCTTAAAGCTCTGCGGATAAATTTCATAAAAAACTGCGTCCTTTAACCATCCGATCATTTTTATACCTCCCATATAAAAACTCCCTATGACACGCCTTTCGGTATGCCATAAGGAGTTTTCTTTCAGGACTTATCTCCTAAGCTCCGGTGTCTTCGGTATCCCGTCGCAATCAGCGTTTGTGTGAAAGTGTCTTTGTTCAGCGGTGATAATAGAAATCAATGTACTCTGCGCAGGCATCCTGGAATGCCTCTGCGTCTCCATCTCCGTAGTAGCCCTGTGCAGCTGCTGCCAGATCTGCTCTCAGATCCCAGGTCGGCCACTGGTTTCCAACGGTTGAGAATGCTGCGCCACTCATGACGGTGTCATAAACATCCATGAGCTGTTCCTTGTCATACTTTACGCCCTTGACATAGTTAATGTTGCCATCAACCTCGTAGTACTCCTGTGCAATGTCAGACTGGGACAGGAAGTCCAGGAATGCCTTGCAGGCCTCCGGATACTTGGTGGATGTTCCAATGGACCATGCCGTATCTACGTTTACCGCAACCTTCGGGGAATCCAGAAGCGGGCTCGGCAGTGCACAGTAAGCAATGTCGATGTCCGGATTTGCGGTCAGGAACTGGGAAAGCAGCCAGCTTCCGTTGAACATGATCGCCGCGTCGCCGTTTACAACATCCTGAAGAGCTGCGTCTCGGTCCATTCCGAGCGCGTCCTCGGTTGCATAGGGCTTAATCGTATCCAGGAACTCCATAAAGGTATTCAGCGTCTCACTGTCTGCAATGTCCTTGGTTCCGTCAGCAATTGCCTGGAAGTCGTTCGGGCAATCCGGATTCAGCTCACCCATCAGACGCTCGGTCAGCTGAGGAGCATCTCCCTTGAAGGGGAAGGCAATCGGTGTCTTGATTCCGGAATCCTGAAGCTTCTGCAGGTCTTCTTTGAACTCATCAAAGGTCGTCGGTGCAGAAGTGATGCCTGCTGCCTCGAAGAGATCCTTGCGATAATAAACACCGTAGGTACTAACGGTCATCGGCATACAGAACTGGATGCCCTTGTACTCCGTCAGATTCAGAAGATTCTGCCCGATGTTCTGCTCGAATGCCTCGTTGGTGACATCGGTGACGTAGCCCGCATCATAATATTCCTTGTACTCAACACCCGCCGGCATCACCTGCATGACATCCGGGATATCATTGGAAGCAAGTCTCGTCTTCAGAACAGTCTCGCCATCTTCTCCATAGGTATGATTGACCTTCACCTGCGGATACTGCGCCTCAAACTCCTTGATAATATTATCAACAACTTCCACGATCTCTTCCTTGATCGTAAAGACCTCAATGGTTGCACCGTCTTCCGGTGTATAATCACCGCTCACGGTGCCGCTCTCGTCATCAGCTGCCGAATCCAGAACCGGCGCATTGTCCGTGCTCTCCTCTGCTGCAGCCTCTGTCGTCTCCTCCGCTGCCGGTGTGCTGTCAGCGGCGGAGCTGTCCGAGGAAGACCCGCAGCCTGCCAGAGAGAATAACATCATCCCCGACATCATCAGTGCCAAAACTCTTTTCTTGTTCATTGTTGAACCTCCCTTAATATTTATCAGCGGCTCCCATTGCACCGCAGATTTACGTTTCCGACGGTGTTTGCTCTCTCCTTCGTCTTTCCATCCAGAAAAAGCAAAGCCGTTTCCGTTCTCAGATCTCCACCTGCATTCCGTCATAGGACGGGATGATGTGATCCTTCTCCATGATTCTTTCAAGCTCCGTGTACGGCAGATAGAAGTTGTGCGAGTAGTGCGTCGCAATCACGACCGTTTTCTCATCAATCAGGCCGTCCTTCTCGAACCGCTCCTTCATCTTCAGAATGTTCGGATACCCCATGTGGTAATTCTTCGAATCCTTCATACCGATCGTGCAGTCCATGCTCAGAAGGTCAAACTTCAGATGATTCTGCTCTATGTAATCCCATGTCTGTGCCGGATATTCTCCGGTGTCATTGCTGTAGAGAACCCGTTTGCCACCGTTCTCAATGCTGTAAATCAGGCAGTTCTCTCTGGGATCGTGATTGGCCGTCAGCGGTGTTACGAGATAGTCGCCGATCTGCACCGGCTCGAAATTATGCAGCTCATGGATCACAACTCTCCCGTCAACATCCACCTCCGGTGTTTTTCTCAGCCGTTCCGCACAGACATTGTTGCCGTATACGTGAACCGGTTCGGTAATGCCCGCTGCGTAGTCCTTGCTTCGCATTGCAAACTCTTCCGGATAGAAATGATCCTGATGCGAATGTGTGAAAATCACATATTTCAGTCTGTAAAACTCCAGCTGATTCTGGAGCATGTGCATGTAGGCATCCTGTGGAAAATCCACCATAAGATCATCATTGAAAAGAACCTGCGATCTCGTGCGGATATCCTTTCCCCGCATTTTTCTTGCCTTTTGGCAGACCTCGCAGTTGCACCAGATGGCAGGAATTGCCTCTGCCGCAGCAGTTCCCAGATAATGCAGTTTCATCGTTTTCCTCCCCTCTAGTTTTTGTTTTTAACCCTTGACTGCTCCGCTCGTCAGTCCCGACATGATCTGCTTCTGAAGGAAGAGATAGATCACAAGGATCGGGATCATTGAGATGCACAGGCAGGCAAATACAAGTCCATAATCCACGCCCGCTTCCGACTGGAAGTTGTACTGATACAAAACGATGGTCCAATACTGCGGAGACCGGTTCAGGATGATCAGAGGAAGCGTAAAGTCGTTCCAGGTCCAAAGGCAGTCCTTGATGACGGAGGTTGCAATGATCGGCTGCATCAGAGGGAAAATAATTCTCCGGTAGGTGTAGAACGTGCTGGATCCGTCGATGGATGCCGCTTCTTCAAGGTCCCTTGGAATTCCCGCAAGATATCCGGTGTACAGGAAAGTCGCCTCGCAGGTGGTGGAGCCGATGCAGAGGATGGCAAGTCCGACCGGGCTCATCATCTTCAGTGCGGACATCATCTGAACCAGTGGAATCATCTTGACCTGGAACGGAATGAAAATTCCGATCAGCAGGTAGAAGTAAAAGGCTCTCCACTTCTTGCTCTCATTCATTCTGCGTCCGACGGAATAGCCTAGCATCGGCATCAGAAGAACATCGCCCGCCGCGACAACCGCCGTGATCACCGCCGTGTTCAGCAGAGCTCTCCAGAAGCCCTTCTTCGAGAGAATGTAGGTAAAGTTTCCTGTATACCATTTCTTCGGAAGAGACAGATAATTGGTGATCGTCTCCGAGGTGCTTTTGAAGCTTGTGATGAATGTAATGTACAGTGGAAGAATAATGGTCAAAAGCCCGATCACAAGAAGCGCATAGACCAGGATTTTATGTAATTTCTTTTTGCTCATTTGCTTACCCCACCCCTCTTATGCGTTTACAGATTTCTTGTTGCTGATCTGGAGCTGAATGTAGGAAATCACAGCCACCACAACACCGACGATAATGGCCTCTGCCATCGCGGATGCAAACCGATTGTTCTTGAATGCATCGTTGTAAATCAGAATGGACAGCGAACGCGTTGCGTTGTTCGGACCGCCATCGGTCAGGATTTTGATCTGATCGAAGACCATCAGACCGCCCTTGACCGCCAGTACCAGGACAACGGAAAGTGTCGGAATCAGGTGCGGGATGGTGATATAGCGGAATACCTTCCAGCGGTTCGCCCCGTCAATTCTCGCTGCCTCCAAAAGCTCATGCGGAATAGTCTGAAGTCCTGCGAGAATCAGGATCGACTGCATCGGTAGCGCCCCCCAAAGCGCTACGAACAGAATGCCGAAGATCGCGGTGTCCTTGCTGGAGAGGAGACTCTTGTGCAGTGCTGCAATTCCCATTGCGTCTCCAAATGCCGGAATCACACGGAAGAAAATCTGATTGAAAATCATGGATACGGTCACGCTGCTGAACAGTGCCGGAAGGAAATACAGAGCCCGAAAGGTTGTGCTTCCCTTCACCCGCTGATTCAGAAGCATCGCGATGACAGTGGCAAGAATCAGGATTCCTGCAACATAGAAAATCGTATAGCGGAAGTTGAAAAGAAAGGCCTTCAGGAACCGTTTGTCTGTCAGCGCGTTGATGTAATTCTGCAGTCCCACGAAGTTGTTGCTCCTTGCAATGCTGTTCCAGTCCGTGAAGCTGTAGTACACGCCGAGACAAACCGGAACGGTGAAGAAGAACGTGTACAGTGCCGCCCCCGGTATGGACATCAGCACGGTCGTTCTTTTGTAGTCTTTTTTCAGACAAGTCTGATGTTGTGTATCTTTTTTCAATTCCTTGTATCTCCCTTCTTTCGATATTGTAAATATATACATTTTCGTGTTTTATATTCTCGCTTGTTTTGTTGATATTATACTACTCTTTCCTGTGTGTCAATCAATTTATTAAACTTTTTTAAATCATTTGTTGTGCATTTTGCATTCGTTTTCTTAAGGATTTATCCGGATTTTTAGTCAAAAATAAAAAGGGCATGCAAAAGCAATCTCCATCACTTTTGCCGCTCTCATCATCTCTAAGGCAATTCACATTATTCGGTTCTGCCCTCTCCGCAGTAGATACGTTTCGACTCCTGCTTTACGTACTCTTTACGTTTGGGACAGTCATAGAATACCCCCCCCCCGTAAAATTTTGCAATAGTTTTATGTCATTAGACGTCAATTCTTTTATATATTTATGACAATTCTCTAAGATTTCGTTTCGGTTTATATGCATAATGTGCATTATTTTTCTATTCATATCTTCTTTTTCGCCATTTTCGTTATTTTCAGGTCTGGCCTTTCCCATATTCCAGCTCTTCGCATCCTCCTGGTTCCCGTATTTTTGATCCTAACCAATCTATTTGCCAAGCAGGGAGTGGCAAAATCCGAACATTTTCCTGTTCAAATGCACACAATAAAAAAATCGGAATCTCATTCCGCCAGATATGGCAATTGCAACAGCCCATGTCCCAGACGTAAAAATCCCCCCGACAGGATAATCCTGACAGGGGGGCAATCATTCTCACCGGATATTCCCAGCATCGCGGTAGTGTGATTATACCTGCCGCCTACCGGATCTCATTCAGATCATAAGGGGTTGCCTGATATACATAATAGTTGATCCAGTTGCTGTACATCGCCTGGCTCGCACTGCGCCACTGGAGAAGAGGCTTCTGCTGCGGATCATTCTCCGGAAAGTAGTTCGCCGGAATTCTCGGATGGATGCCCTTCTTCACATCACGTTCATACTCATCACGCAGCGTGTAGCGGTCGTATTCGCCGTGTCCGAAGATGAACACCTGCCTTCCGCCCTTGGCGGTGCACAGAAGAACCCCCGCCTCCTTCGACTCCGCGAGGACCTTCAGCTCTTTGCACGCGTGAATGGCGTCTGCTGGCACCTCTGTGTAGCGGCTGTGCGGGATCATGAAATAATCGTCCATACCGCGCATCAGAGGATCCTTGCGGTGCATAACCTTGTGATAGTAGACTCCGGAGAGCTTCTCCTTCAGCATCTTCTTCGGAAGGCCGTAATGGTAGTACAGTCCCGCCTGCGCTCCCCAGCAGATATGCAGAGTCGAGGTCACATTCGTGACGCTCCAGGCAAAAACACGGCAGAGCTCGTTCCAGTAATCCACTTCCTCATATTCCAGCTTCTCCACTGGGGCGCCCGTAATGATCATTCCATCAAAACGACGATCCTTCAGATCATCGAAGCAGGCATAGAACTGATGCAGGTGCGAATACGAGGTATTCTTCGAAAGGTGCGAGCTCATCCGCATGAAGGTAATATTGAGCTGCAGCGGCGTGTTGCTCAGCATCCGCAGGATATCCAGCTCCGTGTCCTCCTTCTTCGGCATCAGGTTCAGGATACAGATTTCCAGCGGCCGGATGTCCTGGTGGGCAGCCCGGCTCTCATCTACAATAAAGAGATTTTCTTTTTCCAGCTCTTCCTTCACGGGAAGGTCATTCTGAATTCGAATCGGCATTCCAGATTCCTCTTCGTTTCTGCATATTTGTGTAACGATTCCACACATCTTGTATTTCTCTGTCGAAATCAACTGGTGTGGAATCATTACGGATTAAGCTGCAAATATTATAACGACAGCTGCCCTGATGTGACACCGTCACTTTCCGGAATCTGTATCCCGACTGCTTCCTGCAGAATCACAGCATTGCCCGGAACTCTTCCTCCGTAATCACCGGAATTCCGAGCTGCTGCGCCTTTGCAAGCTTCGATCCTGCCGCTTCTCCCGCGAGCACGTAGCTTGTCTTCTTCGAGACACTTCCAGAGGCCTTTCCTCCGTTTGCCAGGATAAGCTCTTCCGCTTCCTTTCTTCCAAGCGTAGGAAGTGTTCCCGTCACAACGATAGTAAGTCCTGCCAGACTCTGTGAAGCGGGTTCGGTCTTCTCCATCCTCATGTTGACACCTGCATCGCGAAGCTCCTGCAGGATCTTGCGACTTTCCTTGGCAGCAAAAAAGTCATGGATGCAGGAGGCCGTGGTCTCTCCGACATCCGGAATCTGTGTCAGCTCTTCCACGCCGGCTGCAGCAAGCGCGTCAATACTGTCATAGTGTGAGAGGATTTCCCTTGCCGCCGCCCTTCCGCAGTTGCGGATTCCAAGACCTGTAAGAAGCAGTACCGGAGAGTTTGCCTTCGACGCTTCAATTGCTGCAAGCACCTTGTCCGTGTTCTTCTCCTTGCCGATGATTCCCTCGTCAATGAGCTCCTGACGGTGTTCCTTCAGTCGGTAAATATCCGCATAGCTGTGAAGATACCCCTTCTGTACCAGCGCCTCCACCAGGGTATCGCCAAGCCCCATGATATTCATGCAGCTGCGCGAGGCAAAATACGCGATCGCATTCACCACCTGTGCCGGACAGGCCGGATTGATGCAGCGGATGTCCGCAGTGTCCGTCTCCCGAACGAGAGGCTGACCGCAGACAGGGCACACCTTCGGCGCCCGAAAAACCTCTTCCGGCTCCTTCACGCACCCGTTCAGCTTCGGAATGATCTCGCCGCTCTTGAAGAGGCGGTATTCCCCGCCCACGCCGATTTTCATCTGACTGATGTAATCCTGATTGTGGAGCGTTGCGCGGGACACGCTCGTCCCGCACAGGCGTGCCGGTTTCCCGGTCTCCCTGTCATGAAACTCTCCGGTAAATGTCAGCTTCCCGGTCCGCCCGACATCGACGAGAATCCGGTCCATCGTGACAATCCGCTCTTCCGGCGGATACTTGTAGGCAATATGGCCGCTTGAATACTTGGTTCCTGCAGGAAATTCCTCGCGGTATGCGATGTGGTCGATTTTCACCACAGCGCCGTCAAGATCAAAGTGCAGACTCTCCCGCATTTCGCCGATGGCATCGACGGCTTTAAGGATCTCTTCCACCGTTTCGCATTTTCGGTGATACACCACGCGGACGCCCTTTTCTTCCAGAAGATCCAGTGCCTTCGTATGACTTTCCATCAGCTCCGCAGGGCCTCTCTGCACGTTAAAAACAAACATGCGCAGCCCCCGCTTTTTTGTGATGGCAGGATCCAGCTGGCGAAGAGTCCCCGCCGCAAGGTTCCTAGGATTGGCTGCAGGCTTTTTCTCCAGGCGTTCCATCTCTTCGTTGAAGCGCTCGAAATCCTCATGGGCCATGTAGACCTCTCCGCGAAGCTCAAGGCTCTCATACGGAAGGTCAATGACCTGCTGCACATCCGGAATCGCCAGTGCATTGGCCGTCACGTCCTCTCCGACCAGTCCGTCTCCGCGCGTCTCCGCCAGAGCAAGATGGAGCTTTCCATCCTTCCCTTTCTCATAGCGGACGGACATCGACAGGCCATCCACCTTCACCTCTACAGAAAAAAGGCAGTGCGGATGCTTCTCCTGCACCTTGTTCACCCATGCCGCAACATCCTCTTTGGTAAAAACATCCTCAATGGACAGCATCGGGACATCGTGCGTGACCTTTACTCCGGCTTCCCGCTTTCCCGCTTTTCCTCCAAGAGCCGTTCCGCCAATCTTCTGTGTAGGCGAATCCGGAAGAATCCAGTCCGGGTGCTCTTTCTCCGCGGCCTTCAGGTGCAGCATCAGCTGATCGTATTCATAATCACTGATTTCCGGTGCGTCTTCGTCATAGTACCGCTTCATGTGGTAATCGACGGTTTTCTTCAGTGCCTCGTATTCTTCCCGTGTCATATCGTTTTCTTCACCTTCAGTCGCTCAGCGGAAGTCCCACCGACTCGTAAAGCTTCATTTTCTCATCCTGCGTCAGTTCACGCTGCATGCCGGGCTGAAGTCCCTTTGCAGTGATGTTCAGGATGCGCACACGCTTCAGCGACTTCACCTCATGGCCTCTGGCCTTGCACATCCGGCGGATCTGTCGGTTCAGCCCCTGCGTCAGCACAATGCGGAAGGTATAATCTCCCAGCCTTTCGATGCGGCATGGCTTTGTTTTTACCTCGAGGTCCTTCAGCCAGATTCCCTTGGACATCTGGTGCAGATCCTCATCGCTGATCTTGCCCCGCGTGCGGACGATGTATTCCTTCTCATGTTCGTTGGCAGAGCGCATCATCGCATCGATCAGTGCTCCGTCATTCGTCATCAGAAGAAGTCCCTCCGAATCGCGGTCCAGCCTCCCCGCATAGGTCAGGTGAATCGGATAACGGAACACCTCTTCCAACGTCACCTTCGCATGCGGATCCGATTTCGTCACTGTCACGCCGACCGGCTTGTAATAGGCCACAACCACCTTGCGGTCCTGGGCGCGGATAATCTGATCCCGAACCTTGATTTTCTCCGTGCCCGTCACCATGGTCCCGGGCTGCGCGGTCTCGTCGTTTACAGTCACTTCCCCCATTTCCATCAGACGGTCGGCTTCTCTTCTCGAATACAGACCGGAGGAGGCAATGAACTTGTTCAGGCGAATCAGGCCGTCCTGGCCTTTTTTTCTCACAGGTTTACCAGCTGCGCCGCTGCGTTTTCTTTCAGAATACATCTCTCATGCTCCATGATATATGCGACCGTCTCGGCCGGTGCGTCGGAAAAGGTTCCGAACTCGTTCATTGCGAGGATGGTTTTCTCGAACAGGACCTCATCCCCATCAGAGGACAGGAACAGATAATATGCTCCGTCTCCCCGGTCCTGCCACAGCGAAGACTTCAGCTTCGCCGTATCCGGAATCCTTCTGCAGCATTCGATGGCATCCGCAAGGGAGCGGAAAATATAACAGAAAATATTCCGCTTTCCCGGGTGGGGCGGATTCAGTGCCTCTGCGACCTTCCGGTTCATTCCGGTCGCATTCTCCTCCGCATGGCCCTGCGCTGCTGCAAGAACCGCATCCAGCCCCGGGAGGCTCTGCCCGTTCTTCTCCTGGCCGCCTTCCACAGAGACCGGATCCTGCGCATTTTTCCGGTTTGTGCCCTGTCCGTTTTCTTCCGGAAGTTCAAAAAGTCCGGTTCCTTTCGCCCCCGCGGGCGTGTCTCCTCCCGGCTCCGTGCAGGAGAGCGTCAGCGACAGTGATCCATCCATCATGGCACGGATCTGCATCGTCGTCACGCCTCCATCCAGTCGGAAATTCTCCGCCTTCGCAGCCTCCAGAATCACGCGGCGCAGATATTCCATCGCATTTGCCTTGCGCTCCATAATATCATCCAGGTTGATTCCGCTGCTCGCCAGATCCTCCTGCGAAAGATAGCATCCTATTGTTGTTTCATTGATTCTGCTGAATTTCATAGTTTTCCTGATAATGAAAGAGCCGGAAGGCAGCCTATGGCTGGCCCTCCGGCAAAATGCACGTCATTCTGCACTTGAAAATCCTTGCACA
>CALEFO010000233.1 GCA_937877165.1 uncultured Lachnospiraceae bacterium
GTGACTGATGTCACGTGCGCCGCAGACAGGCTGCGGCAGAAAGGAAAATAACAATGGCTAAGTTGAATTATGAGGTATTAAAGAACAGTGGCTATGACGGATACATTCTGGGCAAGGGCGCCGCTCCCGTGAAGGTTCTGCAGTTCGGTGAGGGAAACTTCCTCCGCGCCTTCGTGGATTACTGGTTCGACATGTCCAACGAAAAGGCCGGCTGGAACGGCAAGGTTGCCCTCGTTCAGCCCATCGCACAGGGACTGACTAAGCTGGTCAATGACCAGGAGGGCCTCTACACCCTCTATCTTCGCGGCTCCGAGAATGGGGAAAAGGTCAACAAAAAGCGCGTCATCTCCTGCGTCGACGCCTGCTACAATCCTTACGATGCGGCAGACTGGGAGAAGATCCGGGAAATTGCCTGCTCCGATGAGCTGGAGTACATGGCTTCCAACACCACCGAGGCCGGCATCACCTACGATCCCTCCTGCACACCCGATCAGCAGCCGCCCGTATCCTTCCCGGCCAAGGTCACCGTTCTTCTCCACGAGCGCTTCCTTGCAGGCAAGCCCGGCATCACCTTCCTTTCCTGCGAGCTGATTGATGCCAACGGTCAGGAGCTGAAGAAGGATGTCCTTCGTCACGCAAAGGACTGGGGATATGGAGAGGATTTTGCTTCCTACATTAAGAACGAGTGCCTGTTCTGCTCGACGCTCGTGGACCGCATTGTTCCCGGAAGAATCCGCGATCCGAAGGAGGTGGAAGCACTGACCAGGGAGAACGGCTATGAGGATGACCTTCTGGATGTCGGCGAGGTCTTCGGCGTCTGGTACATCGAGGGACCGAAGGAGCTCGAAGACAAGCTTCCCTTCAAGAAATCCGTACTCAACGTCCATGTCGTTCCCGAGGTTGCTCCCTACAAGAAGAGAAAGGTGCGGATCCTGAACGGCGCCCACACGGGCTTTGTCCTCGGTGCCTACCTTGCCGGGAAGAACATTGTCCGCGAGTGCATGCAGGATACCGTCATCCACGGCTTCATGAATAAGCTCCTCTTTGATGAGGTCATTCCGATCCTGCCGCTTGACAGGGAGGACTGCGAGAAGTTTGCAGCGGCGGTGACCGACCGCTTCAACAATCCGTTTGTGGACCATCAGCTGATGAGCATCTCCTTAAACTCCACCTCCAAGTGGAAGGCAAGAGATCTTCCGTCGCTTCTTGAGTATGAGGAGAAATTCGGAAGGCTGCCGGAGGCACTGTGCATGGGCTTTGCCGCTTATATCGCATTTTTCTCGAATGACCTTCAGCGCCGCGAGGAGGACGGCCTTGTCGGAAAGCGGGTTGCCGGAAACGAATATAAAATCCAGGACGATGCCTGGGTGCTGGACTTCTACTGGGAGCATAGAAAGGACGATGCGAAGGCACTGGCCCACGCTGTTCTTGCCAATGAGAAGATGTGGGATCAGGACCTGACGAAGATCACAGGCCTTGAGGAGAAGGTGGCAGCAGACCTTGCCCTGATCCGGAAGGAAGGGGCAGAGGCGGCATACGCTTCGCTTCTGTAACCTGGTACACCAGATTTCCCGGACGGATCCTCTTTTGGGGGAGTCCGCCCGGATTTTGCTTCAGCGAGGTAGAAACATCGTATGAAATATCTGAAAATCCATCCCATGGACAACGTCGCCGTTGCCCTTGAGGATCTTCCCGAGGGAACGGCCATTGACATCGAAGAAGCGGTCAATGCTTCTTCGGCATTAAACAGTGCCGGAATCCACATCATCACGAAAGAGCCCATTGCCCGGGGACACAAGCTGGCACTGACGGACATTGCAAAGGGACAGCCCATTGTCAAATACGGCTGCACCATTGCACTTGCCGGAGAAGACATTCCGGCGGGTGCCTGGGTGCACACGCACAATGCAAGGACCGAGCTCTCGGAGAATGCGGAGTATCACTATGACCACAAGGTCTATCCGCTTCCCGAGGTTTCCCCTCGTACCTTTATGGGCTACCGGCGGCCGGACGGAAGGGCCGGGATCCGGAATGAGCTCTGGATCATTCCGCTGGTCGGCTGCGTCAACGACATCGCAAAGGCTCTTGTCCGTGA
>CALEFO010000234.1 GCA_937877165.1 uncultured Lachnospiraceae bacterium
ACTGCCTCCTTTGCAGGACGGCGACGAGGGTTACATACAGAGCAGATACACAAACCGCAATTTTTCTTAATGACAGAATGCGTTGTAAGGACAATCATATGAGAACACTGACAGAGCCTCTTCACGAGGCACCCGAATATCAAAAGCTTCTGGAAGCACTGGCACGGCCTGGGGCGAAGGCACTGGCGGACGGCTGTGTTGCCTCCCAGAAGCTCCATCTTGCGGATTCACTTTCCAAGGAGACATCGCTTGCCCCGTTTGCGAGGTTCCGCCTGCTGGTCACCTATTCGGACAAAAGGGTTCGGGAGATCCGGGATGAATACCTGTTTTATGACCGGAATGCGGCGATTTTTCCCGCAAAGGATCTGATTTTTTATCAGGCGGACCTTCGCGGGCGGGAACTGGAGAAAGAAAGGATCCGATGTCTCCGGAGACTGATGGAGGGACGCCCTACTACGGTGGTGACGACCTTTGCTGCGCTGATGACGCCGCAGGTTCCGCTGGCTGTCCTGAAAAGCAGTATTCTGCTTTTGGAAAAGAGACAGAATTTTTCTCTGGATGAACTGGCGAAGAAGCTTGTACGGCTGGGCTATGAGAAAAACTTTCAGGTGGAGGAGCCGGGGCAGTTTGCGGTCCGCGGCGATATTGTGGATATCTTTGACCTTACGGAGGAGAATCCGTACCGGATTGAGTTCTTCGATGAAGAGGTGGATTCGATCCGGAGTTTCGACCTGGAGACGCAGCGCTCCATTGAGCAGCTGGAGATGGTGAAGATCTATCCGGCGACGGAGCTGATTCTGTCTGACGCAAGACTTTCTGACGGAATCGGAAGAATCCGGGAAGAGGAAAGGAATACGGAAGAGACGCTCCGGAAGCAGGGACATACCGAGGCGGCACACCGGCTCTCCCAAGAGATTGGAGATCTGTGCGAGGAGGCTTTGGAATATCGGGAATTCGGCGGTCTGGAAAGCTATATTCATTATTTTTACCCACAGACGGATTCCTTTCTGGAGATGTTTCCGGAAGATAAGACCATGATTTTCCTGGACGAGCCGGTCCATCTTAAGGAAGAAGCGGATGCAGTGGAGCTGGAGTTCCATGAGAGCATGGTCAGCCGGAGCGAGAAGGGATACGTCCTTCCGGAACAGATGCAGCTGGTTTCTGGTGCGGAGCTGACTGCATCGAAGATGAGTGGCTTCCGTTGCCTCGGTCTGACCGAGCTCGCGTCCGGGAACAGCTTTTTCCTCCCGGAGTGTATTGTCTCCGTGCACGCAAGAAGCGTTGCCGCCTACAACAAGAGCTTTGACACTCTGGTCTCGGATTTGAAGAAGTACAAGCTCCAGAAATACCGGATGGTGATCATCTCGGCGTCCAGGACGAGAGCCAAGCGCCTTGCGGGTGACCTCACAATGCACGGCCTTTCGGCATTTTACAGCGAGAATCCGGACCGCGTCCTTGAGGGCGGCGAGATCATGACGTATTACGGGAACATTGCCCACGGCTTTGAGTACCCGCAGATCCGCTTCATCGTCATCGCGGAGACGGACATTTTCGGAACAGCCCGGAAGGCGAAGAAAAAGAAGCACCGGTATGAGGGCGAGTCCATCCGTGATTTTGCCGAGCTGAAGGTGGGTGACTACGTAGTTCATGAGGACCATGGGATCGGCATCTACCGCGGCGTTGAGAAGATCGAGGTGGACGGCATTGCCAAGGATTACATTCGGATTGAGTACGGAGGCGGAGGAACGCTCTACATCCTGCCCGGCGAGCTGAAATCCCTGCAAAAATATGCGTCGCAGGATGCGGCAAAGCCAAAGCTCAACAAGCTCGGAACCCAGGAATGGTCCGCAACAAAGAATAAGGTCAAGGGCGCAGTCGCCGAGGTTGCAGAGGACCTGGTGGAGCTGTACGCAAAGCGTCAGGCCATGAAGGGACATCGCTTCAGCCAGGATACCGTCTGGCAGCGCGAGTTCGAGGAGATGTTCCCCTATGAGGAGACGCAGGACCAGCTGAATGCCATTGCAGACACGAAGCATGACATGGAGTCAGACAGGATCATGGACCGTCTGATTTGCGGCGACGTTGGCTACGGCAAGACAGAGATTGCAATCCGCGCCGCCTTCAAGGCGGTGCAGGACGGCATGCAGGTGGCAGTTCTGGTGCCGACGACGATCCTTGCGCAGCAGCATTTCAATACTTTCACGGAGAGAATGAAGGAGTATCCGGTCTGCGTTGAAATGATGTCGCGCTTCCGCACGTCTGCGGAGCAGAAAAAAACGATTGAGGGCCTTGCCTCCGGGCGTGTGGACATCGTGATCGGAACGCACCGGATTCTGTCCAAGGATGTGAAATTCAAAAATCTGGGGCTCCTTGTTGTGGATGAGGAGCAACGGTTCGGGGTAACACATAAGGAGAAGATCAAAAAGCTCCGGGAAAATGTGGATGTTCTCACGCTGTCGGCAACACCGATTCCCCGGACGCTTCATATGAGTCTGATCGGAATCCGGGACATGAGCGTCCTGGAGGAAGCGCCGCAGGACCGCGTCGGAATTCAGACCTATGTCATGGAGTACAATGAGGAGATGGTCCGCGAGGCGGTTCTCCGGGAGATATCGCGCGGAGGGCAGGTCTACTACGTCTACAACCGCGTGAATGACATCGCGGAGGTGACGGCAAGGCTTCAGCAGCAGATTCCGGAGGCGAGGATTTCCTTTGCGCACGGTCAGATGAATGAGTCAGAGCTGGAGAAGATCATGTATGACTTCATCAGCGGCGGTATCGATGTCCTGGTCTCTACGACGATCATTGAAACGGGACTCGACATCTCCAACGTCAATACCATCATCATCCATGATTCGGACCGGATGGGACTTTCCCAGCTTTACCAGCTGCGCGGAAGGGTGGGCCGCTCGAACCGGACAGCCTATGCGTTTCTGATGTACAAGAAGGATAAGACCCTGAAGGAGGTTGCGGAGAAGAGATTGGCGGCCATTCGTGAGTTCACGGACCTTGGCAGCGGATTCCGGATCGCGATGCGCGATCTGGAGATTCGCGGGGCAGGAACAGTTCTTGGCAAGGCGCAGCACGGCCATATGGCGGCGGTCGGCTACGATCTGTACTGCAAGATGCTGGATACTGCGGTCAAGCAGGCGAAAGGCCTGCCGGTGCCGAAGGAGAAGAATACCTTTGTCAATCTGTCCGCAGATGCCTTTATTCCGGACAGCTACATTATGAACGAAGCGCAGAAGCTTGATATCTACAAGAAGATCGCCGCGGTTGCCTCGCTGGAGGACTGCGATGACATCCGGGATGAGCTGCGCGACCGCTTCGGCGAGAAGATTCCGGCATCCGCAGAAAATCTCCTGCGCATCGCACTGATCCGCTCCATTGCGGGCAAACTGGATATGGCAGAGATCGTGGGAGGAGACGGAAGCATCAGGATTACGATGAATAAAGACGCTGCGGTTCAGGTGGTGAATATTCCGGGATTTCTGGCCGGATATCAGGGTCGGCTCCAGTTCTCTCCCAAGGGAATGGCGAAGGGCGACCTTAAGGGACAGCCGTATTTTACCCTGCAGTACGCACTTTCAGGCGTCACTGCCCGCGACGAGGAAGAGCTGCTGACGCAGACAGAGGAATTTCTGGTAAATTTCAGTGAGAAGCTCCGATGATTGCAGAAATTTATACACAGATTATCCTTTGGAATGTTAAAATAAAAACAAATGTGCGTAAAGCAAATGGAAAATTTGGCAGGCTGACGGAAGCGGAGAAAATCTTATGGATATTTACGGTATTCTTGCAATTATCGGGGGACTTGTCCTGTTCCTCTACGGCATCACGACGCTGGGAGAGGGCCTGAAGAAGGTCTCAGGCGGCAAAATGGAGGACATCCTCCAGTCGCTGACCTCCAACAAGTGGAAGGGAGCCCTTCTTGGTATGCTGGTGACGGCGGTCATTCAGTCCTCCGGCGCCACGATTGTCATGGTGGTCGGTTTTGTCAATTCCGAGATCATGTCGCTTGGCCAGGCGGTTGGTGTCATTCTCGGCGCCAACATCGGCACGACAATTACGGCTTGGCTTTTGTCCCTGACGGGAATCCAGAGCGATAATATTTTCCTGTCGCTTTTAAAGCCGGCAAACTTCTCACCGATTGTCGGTCTTGTCGGCATTTTCATGATGATGTTCTGCAAGAAGCAGAAGCAGAAGGACGTCGGAGGGATCCTGACAAGCTTCGCGGTTCTGCTCCTTGGCATGACGGCGATGTCGCAGGGCGCGGCGCCTCTTGCGGACAATCCGGAATTTGTCGGACTCCTTACGGCATTCTCCAATCCGATTCTGGGCCTTCTGGTCGGCCTGATCGTCACGGTCATTCTGCAGAGCTCGTCGGCATCCATCGGTATTCTGCAGTCTCTGTCGCTGACCGGTGTCCTTCCGATGGGAAGCGCCATTCCGGTCATCATGGGCGAGAACATCGGCTCCGCGATCACCGGTATCATCGGTGCCATCGGCGCGACGCGCAACGCGATTCGCGCATCTCTCCTGCAGCTGTTCTATTGTCTGATCAAAACCGGCGTATTCATGGTCGGTTTCTATTCCCTGAATGCATTTTTCCATTTCCCTATTATGGAGCAGACCGCAAATCCCGTGATGATTGCGGTGTTCCACAGTGTTTTCAATATCATTGCCGTGCTTCTGATGCTCCCGGCTTCGGATGTCCTGGTGCATCTGGTGCAGAAGGCCCTTCCTGTTACGGACAAGGAGCGTGCGGTCAGCGAGAGAAAGCGCGAGCTGCAGATGCTGGATCCCCGCTTCATCACCTCGACCTCCTATGCAATTGATCAGTGCCAGAAGGCAACGGTCCGGATGGCGGACTACACACAGGAGGCGCTGGAAACGGCGGTGGACCTCGTTCTTCACTACAATGAGGAGGGGGCCGCGAAGGTGGATCAGCTTGAGCGCACGGTGGATGACTACGAGGATCAGCTGAACAGCTATCTTTCGAGTATTTCCGGCAAGACCTTTACCGCAAAGGATTCTCATATGTTCACGCTTTTGATGCACTGTATCGGTGATTTCGAGAGAATCAGTGACCACGCCCTGAATGTCATGCAGAAGGCACGGGAAATGAATGAGAAGGGGGAGATGTTCTCGCCGCGTGCACAGGAAGAGCTTCAGATTTTTGAGGCGGCGCTGAAGGATATTCTGGAGCGGACCGTGCGTGCGTTCCGTGAGGACAATCTTCAGATCGCGGCGACGGTGGAACCTCTGGAAGAGGTCATTGACGGACTGAATATGGAGATCAAGCGACGTCATGTCAAGCGTCTGCGCAAGGGCAAGTGTACGGTGGAGACCGGCATGGCACTCGAGGACATCATCACGGATTACGAGAGAATTGCGGATCACTGCAATAACATCGCCGTGCACCTGTCGCAGCGGACGGAGGATGGTTTCGATACGCATGAGTATCTGGAGCATCTGGAACACAACGCAAGACAGGATTT
>CALEFO010000235.1 GCA_937877165.1 uncultured Lachnospiraceae bacterium
GGGTCTTCAGGGCGGTTTCCTTCTTCGCCTCCGCGACCTGATACAGAAGGTCCTGCTCCTTTTTCTTCGCATCGCTGATGGTCCGGATCGCACACAGCACGTGAGTCAGCCTCCCGTTTGCGTCCCGCTTCTTCTCAATCAGGCGCATCTTGTGCCAGCTTCCGTCCTTCATGCGGTATTCCATGGCGACGGAATCGTCTTGTGCCATGCGTTCCGGCAGGGTCTTCAGATCCAAAAATTTCAAAAAGGCTTCCTGATATTCCTCGGCAACCAGTTCCCTGCAGGTTCTCCGGTTCGACTCCAGAAAATCTCCGGATTTCTGATAAGGAAGAATCTTCTCATCCTTATTGGCAACCTCATCATAATGATTGTTTGCCAGATCAATGCGGGAAATATACTGGTAGGTCCGCGCAATCGAAGCAATGATTTCGTTGCCGAGCCTTGCCTCATCCAGGGCCTTTTTCAGCTCCTCCTGAATCTGCTTCTCCTTGTAAAGGATGCTGTCAATGTTCCGGAAGCCGAGAAAAATATCGAAATGCTCCGCATCACTCTGCCCCTTTACGGCATAAGCTTCATAGAAGCTGTGCTGACCGCCGGACACGCTCTGATAATGATAGGTAATTTTCTCACTGTGAAGGAGACGCTCCTTCATATTCCGACAGGAATGCCAGTCCAGAAACTCCGGCTGATCCTCCGGCAGGATGAAGCGCTCCGCGTAGTGACGGGAAAATTCGTCAAAGGTTGCATACGGCGCAGGATGATCCGTCACCATCTTTTTCGCATTCGTCTTCGCAGAAAGCCGCAGAATCTCATATCTTCCGGTATTGGCTTCGATCCGGTAAATAGAGGCATACTCCGGAGCCAGCTTATCCAGAATCCACTTCTCCCGCTTTTTCTGCACCGATTCCCCGAAGGACGCGGCAGCCTCCTTCCGCGAACGGATCAGGCAGGCGCAAAATCCCTTTTTCCGGATGGGCAGGATAACCGCATGGTACTCCTTCTCCCTTCCCATCTCCAGATCGAATTCGCAGGATTTTCCCTCATACGCTGCCTCGTAATAAGCCCGCAGCCACCTGGCGTCTGTTCTCGGCGAAATGCTCGAATTGGCATGATCCAGAAGCGTTTCCATCCGGTATTCCTTGCTATCTGCAAACGCCTGATTGCAGTAGCGGTAAATCCAGTCCACAGGCTGTCCCTGCTCGTCCAGAACAACCTCAACAACGCAGCATGCGGCCGGACTGTTATCCATAATATCCAGGCTGAATTTCTTATCATGAGAAGGCATAGCAACAGATCCTCACTGTAACTGTTAAAAACATTCCGTTATAATCACGGGTTCCGGACTATCTCCGGTTGAAAACATGCGCCGCCGGGCGCTCAAGGTAACAAAAAGCCGCCCCTCAGAACATTCTGAACCAGGCGGCCTCTTCGCACTTCTTTAAACCACGAAAAACATAAGTCCGCCGTCCCTGCAGGCAGAGAATCGGACTCATCACTCGTTGGAATCAAAAGAGCTTCATTGCAACCGGCTGTCATCATCTGCAAAGCTTCGCAGACCTTAGACCCATCTGGCTTTGTGTCCCCGCTTTTCAACGGGTTTACTAAAAGGTATTTATTTTTCGGTCATTCTTTTGTCAATTACTTGACGAAGGGATTATACATAACTGCTTACCCGGTGTCAATTGCCCTTCTGTAATAGATATTTTCATCCTCCGAGTGCCTCGGAGAGTTCCTCCCACTTCTCATAGAGCGCTGAGAGCTTCTCTTCGTTGGCGCTTTTTTCCTTCTGAAGCTTTTCCAGCTTCGGGAGATTGGTGCAGTTCTCCGGAAGAGCCATTTCTTCATCAATGGCTGTGTTGCGATCCTCGAGAGAGGCAATTTCGGTCTCACATTTCTTCAGGTCGTTCTGCTGCTTGCGAAGCCTTGCCTGCTCCTCCTTCTGCCTCTTGTAGTCCATGCTGCCGCCCGTACTTCCTGCCTGGGAGGAGCTCATCCCGTCCGAGGCTGACGCATCCCCGGAAGCTCCAATGGGTGTTCCTGTCCTTGCGGCGCCCGGTGCCTGATCGACTTTGCTGCCATCCCCACCCAATGCTCCGGAAAGCGGGCGGCCGGTCGCCTCGGCAATCCTCTTTCTTTCCTCTTCCTTCAGGGTATTCTCTACCTGCGCGGATTTTTCCAGATAGTAATCATAATTGCCGATATAGCAGTCCGGCGCAGGCTCATCACTCCGGCTTCCCGGATAGTTCAGCATCATCCGGTCGGTCAGTGAGAGAATTCTGCTCGCTGTCCGATTCATGAAGTACCGATCATGCGAAACATACATAACCGTTCCTTCATAGCTGTTGAGCGCATTCTCCAGCACGTCCTTGGAAACCATGTCGAGATGGTTTGTCGGCTCATCGAGAATCAGAAAGTTTGCTTCGGAAAGCATGAGCTTTGCCAGGGAAACGCGCCCCTTCTCTCCGCCGGAGAGATCCGCAATTCTCTTGAACACATCCTCCCCGGTAAAAAGGAAGGACGCGAGAAGGTTCCGGATCTCCGTGTTGGTCATATCCGGATGAGCCTCCGCAATTTCCTCGAACACGGTGTTCGCGTCATTCAGGACATGTTGTTCCTGATCGTAGTAGCCGATGTGCACGTTGGTGCCGAAGCGGACCGTGCCGGAGTCGGCAGCGATCTGTCCGATGATGATCTTTAGAAGTGTGGATTTGCCGGTCCCGTTGCTGCCGATGATGGCGACATGCTCCCCGCGCAGGACATCGAAGGTGATGTCGTCAAAAAGACGGTTCCCGTCAAATGCCTTGGCAAGATGCCGCACCTGCATGACATCCCGCCCGGAACGGATGCAGGGCTTCAGAGTCAGTCTCATATCATCGCGCAGCTCGACGGGCTTTTCCAGAACCTCTTTTTTCGCAAGCTGCTTCTCCCGGCTCTCCGCGCGCTTGATGGACTTCTCGCGGTTGAACTGCTTGAGCTTCGCGATGACCTCTTCCTGATGTCGGATCTCTGCCTGGTTGTTCAGATATTGATGCCACTGCTGGTCGCGAAGTTTCTTCTTCTCTTCCGAATAAAAGGAATAGTTGCCGTTAAAAACCGTGGCATGCGTGTTCTCAATCTCAATGATGTGATTTACGGTCTTGTCGAGAAAATACCGGTCATGTGAGACGATCAGAACTGTCCCGCGGTAATTCGAAAGGTACGTTTCCAGCCAGCGGATCGCTGCGATGTCCAGGTGGTTCGTCGGCTCGTCCAGAAGAATGATGTCCGGCTTCTCCAGAAGAAGCTTCGCCAGCGCAACGCGGGTCTTCTGTCCGCCGGAGAGCGTGCGGACCTCGTGATCAAATTCCTCGTCCGCAAAGCCGAGGCCCCGGAGGACCCCCGTGATCTCGCCCTTATAGGAGAAACCGTTGCTGTTCTGGAACCTCGTTAAAAGATCGTTGTACTCGATGACAACCTGGTTCAGCTCCTCGCCGGTCAGCTGCTCCATGAGCTTCTCGTCGAGCGCGATTTTCTTCTCGAGCTCCACCATGTCCTTCTTCACGGTCAGAAGCTCCTCGTAAATCGTCCCTTCAAAGCCAAGGTCCTGATTCTGCGCCAGATACCCGATAGTCGTCTCCCTCGCAAAGGAAACGCTGCCTTCATCCGGCTTCATCTCGCCGATCATGATCTTCAAAAGCGTCGATTTTCCCGCACCGTTGATGCCAACGATGGCGGCGCGGTCGCCCTTTTCCAGATGAAAGGTAATATCGGAAAGAACCGGAACCTCCAGGAATGATTTACTGATATGCTGAACCGATAAAATCATAATAAAATCTGCCTTTTTCTCTCAATTACTCCCTCCGCAACTCCTCCAGTGTATCACGGACTGCCAGAATAAAGGCCTCCGTATCAAGAGACTGTACGTTCGGAAGTGTCGTAATGGCCGCAAGATCCCCTGTCATCTTGCCGGACTCAATCGTGGCAAGCGTTGCCTTTTCCAGCTGATCTGCGAACTTCACAAGCTCACGCAGATCATCCAGCTCGCCACGCTTTCTCAATGCTCCCGTCCAGGCGAAAATCGTCGCTACCGAGTTCGTGGACTCCTTCTCGCCCTTCAGGTATTTATAATAATGCCGCTGCACCGTGCCGTGCGCCGCCTCATACTCATAGGCTCCCGTCGGAGAAACAAGCGTCGAGGTCATCATTGCAAGCGACCCGAAGGCCGTTGCCATCATGTCCGACATCACATCGCCGTCATAGTTCTTCAGGGCCCAGACAAAGCCGCCCTCGGAGCGGATCACGCGGGCCACTGCATCATCAATCAGCGTGTAGAAATATTTGATTCCTGCCGCCTCGAATTTGCCCTTGTAGGCGCGGTCATACAGATCCTGGAAAATCTCCTTGAAGTTCCCGTCATAGGTCTTCGAAATCGTGTCCTTCGTGGAGAACCAGAGATCCATCTTCTTGTCATAGGCATAATTAAAGCAGGTCCGCGCAAAATTCTCAATGGACCGGTCCGTATTGTGGATACCCTGAACGATTCCGGCTCCGTCAAACTCGTGGATCAGCCTTCTGTGTTCAATGCCGGTATCCGCCTCCGTGTAAACAAGCTCCGCCTTTCCGGGGCCGCCGATCTTCATTTCTGAATTCTTGTACACATCGCCGTACGCATGACGGGCCAGCATGATCGGAGCCTTCCAGGTGCGCACGTAGGGTTCAATTCCCTTCACCAGAATCGGTCCCCGGAACACGGTCCCGTCCAGCATCGAACGGAGTGTCGCGTTCGGACTCTTATAGAGCTTCTTCAGATGATACTCCTCCTGCCTTGCCCGGTTCGGGGTGATCGTCGCGCACTTGACCGCAACGCCGTACTCCTTTGTCGCATTGGCAGCGTCCTTCGTCACCTCATCATCGGTCTCATCGCGGTGCCGAAGGCCCAGGTCATAGTATTCGGTCTTCAGGTCTACATACGGAAGGATCAGATCCTCCTTGATCATCTTCCAGATAATTCTTGTCATCTCATCGCCGTCAATCTCCACGATGGGGGTTGTCATCTGAATCTTAGCCATATTCCCGATCCTCTCTTCTTTTCTTGTTTTCTTCTGCAAATGTCCGGTGAAAATTTGCAGAAGAAAGGCACTCACTGCACGTTTTTCAAAGAATCCCTCTCCTGGAAAACACTAAGCCTGCGGCGTACCCTCTTTTCCCATATCCTTCTCTGGAACCTGATCCGAAGCACTGTCACTTTTATAAAGATCGAACAGTCCGTTCTTCACCATGTTGCTGTAGGCGTTATGCATGTGTTCGGACGCAAGCTTCTCCGCAAGATCCGGATTGCCAGCCTTGATGGCCTCCATAATGCCGTGATGCTCCTGATTGGACGCGATCGCGCGCTCCGGCGTGGAAAGGGTCCTCCTGCGAATTCGCATGACATACTGATGATAATCCACCAGAAGGTGCTCCAGCATCTTGGAATCGCCGGATTCGTACAGGATCCGGTGGAACTGGTTGTCCAGCTCCGCCATCTGCTCCATGTTGCCCTTCTTCGCGTGGAACTCGGCGAGATAGACATTCTCCTCCATCTCATCCATCTGTTCCTTCGTGATGTGCTCGCAGGCCCAGCGGGCACACAGGCCCTCCAGGCGGGCGCGGATCATATAGATGTCATGGACATCCTTCGCCTGGATGCCAGTGACAAAAGCCCCGCGGTTCGGAATGATCTGAACCAGTCCCTCCAGCTCCAGCTGGCGGAGCGCCTCACGGACCGGTGTTCTCGACACTCCCATTTCCTGGCCGATCGCGACCTCCTTCAGCTCTTCATTTTCCTTATATTTGCCGTTCAGGATGTCGTCGCGGATTTTGTGAAACACTCTCCCGCGAAGCGAATACTGATCGCTCACATCCCTTTTTACATCATAATTGTTCATTTTATCCTTTCATAACACCAAGGTGTCAGGTATTCGTCAGAAAAATATGCTCCTCTGCGCAGACCCGGTCAATCACAGCCTCCAGCTCCGCGTCCGTAATAACCGTGACACGTCCGTTTGCGTACTGCTCGTCCACCCAGGCCTTCACGCCTTCCACTAACGCCGACTTCTTGTCGATTCTCCGATTCTCCGGCAGGCGGTAGTAGTTGTTGATCCACAGTGCGATGCCTGCCAGTCCGGAGGTGTTCGTCACCGCGGAGATCGGCGGACGGTTCAGGAATTTGCCTGTGTCAAAAATGTTGTAGATTTCCTCGTTCTTCAAAAGCCCGTCTGCATGGATACCGGCCCTTGTCACATTGAAATTCCGCCCGACAAACGGTGTTCGTTCCGGAATGTGATATCCGATTTCCTTCTCATAGTATTCCGCAAGGTCCGTAATCGCCGTCGTATCCATGCCGTTCAGATCGCCGCGAAGCTGCGCGTACTCAAAGATCATCGCCTCCGTCGGCGTATTGCCCGTTCGCTCGCCGATTCCGAACAAGGAGCAGTTGACGCCGCTGCAGCCGTACAGCCATGCGGTTGTCGCATTGACCACGGCCTTGTAAAAATCATTGTGGCCGTGCCACTCCAGCTGTTCACTGGGAACACCGGCATGCGTGTGAATGGCATAAATAATTCCGGGGACGGAGCGGGGAATCACGGCGCCGTTGTAGTTGACCCCGTACCCCATCGTGTCGCAGGCGCGGATCTTAATCGGGATTCCGTATTCGCGCTGCAGCTTCATCAATTCCAGGCAGAACGGCACCACATACCCGTAAATATCTGCTCTCGTGATGTCCTCCAAATGACAGCGCGGACTGATGCCCTGCTCCAGACAGTCGCGAACCACGGAGAGATAATGCTCCATGGCCTGCTTGCGTGTCATCTTCAGTTTCAGGAAAATGTGATAATCCGAACAGGAAACCAGAATTCCCGTCTCCTTCATGCCCATTTCATGAACGAGGCGGAAATCATCATGACTTGCGCGGATCCAGCTCGTCACCTGCGGGAACTCATAGCCGCGCTCCATGCACTTGTACACAGCATCCCGGTCCTGCTTGCTGTACAGGAAAAATTCACAGGCCTTGATCATGCCGTTCGGGCCACCGAGCCTGTGAAATTCATCGAAAATATGAACGATCTGATCTGTTGTATAGGGTGCTCTTGACTGCTGTCCGTCGCGAAAGGTAGTATCGGTGATCCAGATGTCCTTCGGCATACGCTTCGGCACGGTCCTGTCATTGAACGGGATCTTCGGAATGTCCGAATACGGAAACATCTGGCGGAACACATTCGGCTTCTGGACATCATCCAGAATGTACATGTGCTCTTCGATCTGAAGCAGATGATTGTCTTCATTCATGGAGACCGGACGATTTTCAAAGGGCTCTGTAACCATACCATCCTCCTTTGGATGCCTGATTGTATAGGTATTGATAAAATAGCATGTATAATTGTATACATCAAATACATCTGCGTCAAGGGCCTGCCACTCTTACCCAAATTGATATTTGTTCAGCACATGTCGATTTCATCGTGAATGAGCCGCTTGCG
>CALEFO010000236.1 GCA_937877165.1 uncultured Lachnospiraceae bacterium
CCGGAACCTATTCGGTTATGGTCGGCTCCTCATCGGCGGATATCCGTCTGGTGCAGCAGGTTGCTGTGGAGGAAGAAAAGGTCCCTGCTCCTGCCTGGCTTTCGGGAAGCTGGTACGAAAAGCCTGCGGGTCAGCCCTCCCTGGGAGAGTGGCGGCATATTATGAAGGAAGAGATTCCGGAAGAGACGGAAGCCGAACCCGGGAGCTTCTCCATGGAGAGCTCGGTCTCGGAAATGGCCCCGTACAGCCGGGTCTGCCGGTGCGTCTTAAAGGCAATGAAAAAGGGATGCATGAAGCAGACGGGAAGCCCCGAGTGGAATGAAGAGGACCCGGTGTTCCGGATGTCCTATTCCACGACGGCGGATGTTCCGGTCAGAGCCCTGAAATCCTTTGCACCAGGGGTTCCCATATGGGGCCTGCGGGCGCTGGTGTGGCTTGCCAATCACGGGCACAGTAAGAGGAGCAGAGACGACCGCATCGAAGAATGAGGGCAGGGATGTTACTGCACGGAAAACAGGCATCAGGCATCCAGGCCGAGGCGGTTTCTTTTCCAGTAGGCCCCCATTGTCATGCCGGGAGTACTGGTGACATCATTCTGCAGATATTCGCCAAGCCCTGCTTCATCAGGTGAGAAGCACCTTGCCTCTTTCTCAGAGGAAAACTCCACCTCCGCGTAGAAAAACGCAGTGGGAGCATTTTCATCCACGGCATTGACCTCAAGATGATGTCCGTCTGGGAGAAGATAGGTCCTGCGGAGCTTGGGAATGAGGGGAAGGCCGATGAGATCCTCCAGCTGCCGGAAATTCTCCGGAGCGATCGGGAATTCGATCTCCTTGCGGGTCAGACCGTTCCCGCGGCTCTTGAAGCAGAGAATATAGGCGGGGGTCTCTCTGAGGAGGGTTTCCTCACGGATGCGAACCGTAGGCTCAACGCACAGGTATCCCTGCCGCATGAGCTCCTCCTTTAGAAGAGGGAGACTTGCGGAGGCGGGAGGCCAGCCCTTCACAAGCCATTTGCGCTCGATTTCAAGCGGAGTTTTTATTTCCGGTTCCGAACCGGAAAAAGACGGACAGAAGGACGAAGGTGAATGGGATTCAGTCATTGAGACGCTCCTTTTTGTGCTGCATGGATGATCTGACACTGCTGTACTTTCAGTGTAGATCGAAAACAGAAATCGTCAAGAAAGGGTTTTCATGAAGAATTATAAGATGACCGTCAGCTACGACGGCACGCGCTACTACGGCTGGGAGCACCAGCCGAATACGGATATGACCATTCAGGGGAAGCTCGAAAACGTCCTGACGCAGATGCTGGAGACGACCTCCGGCAAGAGGCCGGAAAAGCCGGTGACAGTGATCGGCGCCGGGAGGACGGATGCCGGCGTTCATGCAAGAGCCATGACGGCGAATGTCCTTTTGGAAACAGAGCTTTCGGAGAATGAGATTCAGCGGTATATGAACCGGTATCTGCCGGATGATATCAGCGTGAATGAGGTGAAGCAGGCCGCGGACCGCTTCCACAGCCGCTTCAAGGCGACGGGGAAGACCTATCGGTACACGCTTTGGTACAGTGAGGATGGAAGCAAGCCGGTTTTCGACAGAAAGTATGTGTGGATGCTGAAGGAAGCCCCGGATGTGGAGAAAATGCGGGCAGCCGCGGAGCATCTTGTTGGAGAGCATGATTTCAGGAGCTTTTGCGGAAACTCCCACATGAAGAAACCGACTGTACGCCTGGTGGATTCCATCCGTCTGGAGACGACAGGACACTACATCCGCATTTACTATCATGGAACCGGATTTCTGCAGAACATGGTCCGGATCCTCACGGGAACGCTTCTGGAAGCCGGGTACGGCCGGATGACACCGGAAGACATGGACAGGATTCTGGAGGCAAAAGACCGCAAAAAAGCAGGCCCGACTGCTCCCGCAGCAGGCCTGTGCCTCATGAAGGTGGATTTTCAATAATATCCTACCTCAAAGTGCATGATCACGGCGATGTCCCGAATGAATTCGCCCTCCTTCAGCGGGATATCCTCGTGGTCGGAGATAAAGGGCATCTCTGCACCGTATTCATCGTCTTCATCCATCTGGACCTCAATCCAGCTCTTCTCGGCAGCGATGGCTGCGTCAATGGCCTCGTCGATCGTGCCTCCCTCGAAGGTGCAGTCGTCAAGATCCGGAAAATAACCGGTATAGCGTCCGTCATCGCCAAGGCGCATGACAGCAGGGTAAGTAAACGTCATAGGGAAATCCTTTCAGCGGCTGATCATGCCGCACAGTAATTTTGATGAAGAAAATGCCGGTTTTTCCGGCAATTCCTGATAAGAGAGTATAGCGAAAAAAGAAAGTGAAAGCAATTCTATGGGACAAAACCACTTGTTAAAAGATCTGCGGGAGGGAAAGAAGCTGAACTTCCGGCAGCAGCTTCTCCTGATTATTCAGCTGAGCATACCGGGGATCCTCGCCCAGATTTCGGAAATCATCATGGAGTATATCGACGCGTCCATGGTGGGATCGCTCGGTGCGGATGCCTCGGCCTCCATCGGGCTGATCGCTTCTACGACATGGCTCATGGGCGGAATCGGGAATGCGGTTGGGACCGGCTTTTCTGTGCAGATCGCGCAGTATGTCGGTGCGGGAAACGAGAAGAAGGCAAGGGATATCTTTCGCCAGGGGATTGTCTCTGTCCTGTGCATGGGATCGCTCATCGGACTTTTGGGCGTTCTGATTCACACAGGACTCCCGGTGTGGCTTGGCGGAGAGGCCGCCATTGCAGGGAAGGCTTCGGATTATTTCCTTGTCTTCTCCCTGACCATGCCGGTGATGACGCTTCTCAATCTGGTTTCCGGAGCGCTTCAGTGCACGGGCAACATGACGGCTCCGAGCCTTCTTCTGGTGATGACCTGTATTCTGGATGTGGTGTTTAATTCGTTCATGATTTTCCCAGAGCACTCCGTGCTCGGAATCCGGCTCCCCGGCGCGGGGCTTGGGGTTGCCGGGGCGGCACTCGGCACGACGCTTGCCGAGGTGACGGCTCTGATTGCCGGACTTCTCTACATCCAGTGGAGAAGCAGGATCCTTCGTCATCACGGCGGCGAGAAGCTTCGGATGCAGGCGCATGACCTTGGCATTGCGGCGAAGATTGCGCTGCCGATTGCGTTCGAGTCTTCGGTTCTGTGCGCAGCCCAGATCACCTGCACCGCAATTGTGGCGCCGCTTGGAACACTTGCGATTGCGGCTAATTCGCTGGCCGTCACGGCGGAGAGTCTCTGCTACATGCCGGGATACGGCATCGGTTCTGCGGCAACGACATTAATCGGACAGAGCATCGGTGCGGGGAGGCAGGATCTTGTGCGGAGACTGGGGTGGCTGACGACGGTCTTCGGTGCGCTTCTGATGGCGGGGAGCGGAGCCTTGATGTTCGCATTTGCTCCGCAGATGATCGGGATCCTGACGCCGGACCAAAAGGTGCGGGCCCTGGGCGCTTCGGTTCTTCGGATCGAAGCCTTCGCGGAGCCGATGTTCGGTGCTTCCATTGTAGCGGGCGGCGTGTTCCGCGGCGCGGGCGATACGCTCGTTCCTTCCTGTATGAGCCTCTTGAGCATGTGGGCGGTGCGGATTCCGCTGGCGGCGTTTCTCGCGCCCAGAATCGGTCTTCGCGGCGTGTGGATCGCGATGTGCACGGAGCTGTGCTTCCGCGGCGTTATTTTCCTCATCCGCCTCGCCGGACGCCGCTGGTCGAAGAAAAGCCTTGCAGCAAATGCAGTCTGAATATTTTAAAAAAACATATTTAATATAGAAAAATAGGATTAAACGTGATAATCTGAATAGAATTGGTGTTGTATGCTTAAAGGTGGGAGAAGACGGAGAGCATGCTGCTTTTTCACTTTTCCCACGGCTGGATATAAAAATCGGAGAAATCAGATAAAATGACAAACACAGCAGCACAACTGCTAACAGTACTGGGACAGCACTGGGTTCTTGTGACGATCGGCTGTCTGGAACTGGTCGTTGCGACAGTCCTTGCAGCTGCCATTCTGTGCGGGAAGCGGGAAGAAAAGGGGCACGGCTACCGGCTCAAGGGAGCGGAGCGTGCCTTTTTGTCGTCATGGACGGGGCGGACCGATGAGGCCTGTCTGGTTTTCCGCAACAGGGACAGGCTTCCTGTGTATGCGGCAGGCGATACCGGGAAGCTTCTTGGAGTGACACTTCCGGAAATTCAGGAGGATTTTGCTGCGCTGAGCAGGCACATGGCAGATCCGGAGGAGCTCGAAGCCGGTTGGAAGGAGTATCTCTCCTGGGATGGAAAGGGAATATTCGGGCGAAGCTGGGAGCAGCCGGGAGGAGAATGGATCCGACTGAGTGTGTGGAGAGATCCCTCGGGGGAATATGATCTTCTGACCTTCCGGAGAGATACGGAATATCACAGGCAGCTGGAGGAATCAAGGAAGCATCTTGAGGAGGCCCATGAGGCCAGCAGGTCGAAGACGAGCTTCCTGTCGAGAATGTCGCATGAAATCCGGACGCCGATGAACGGCATTCAGGGACTTCTGACGCTGGCGGAGGGAAAGCTGGAAAAGGGCAGTGAGGCATATCAATATCTGGAGAAGGCACAGGAGCTTTCTGATCATCAGCTGGCATTGATCAATGACATTCTGGATATGTCGCGCATTGAGGCGGGCAAGGTAGAACTGGAGGAGAAGCCGTTTGGCCTGCGGGCACTTGGAAACCGTCTGTATGATATGTTTGCGAAGAACCTGGAGGCCCGCGGCATCCGATATGAGGTGAACTTCGAGGAAATGACGGTGGACCGCGTGATCGGAGACGAGCTCCGCATCAGTCAGGTCATCATCAATTTCCTCTCCAACGCTGTGAAATTCACGAGTGAAGGAGAAATCATTGTTACATTCCGGCAGATGATGCTCCGGGATCATACAGCGGATCTGATGATCCGTGTTCATGATACGGGAATCGGCATGAAGCCGGAATTCATCAACCGGATTTTCCGGCCTTTTGAACAGGAATCTATTGAAACCTCGAAGAAATATGGAGGCACCGGTCTTGGCATGGCAATCACCGATCAGCTGGTCCGCCTGATGGGCGGCGAGATCGTGGTGGAGAGCATGCCTGGAAAGGGTTCGGACTTCAGCGTCTTTCTGCACCTTCCGGTGGCAGAGGAAGAAGGGGCCTTCACTGAGGAGAAAACAGAAGCGCCCGCAGAACAAGGAAACGGGGATCCGAAGGCGGTGTTCCATGGAAAGCGGATTCTTTATGCCGAAGACAACGAGATCAACGCAATGATTGCCCGGGAGCTTTTGGAAGGCATGGGAGCAGAGGTTGAGATTGCCGCGAATGGACGGGAAGCAGTGGAGCGGTTCGAGACGCATTCCGCCGGGTATTACGACTTTATTCTGATGGATGTGCAGATGCCGGAGATGGACGGCCGCACGGCGGCGAGGACCATCCGGGGGCTGAAGCGGAGCGACGCGGAACAGATCCCGATTTTTGCTCTGTCGGCGGACGCCTTTGTGGAGGACGAGAGACTCTCCCGCGAGAGCGGTATGGACGGACATTTTGCTAAACCGGTGGATTACGATGTCGTGGGACAGGGCATTTCGGACTTCCTACGGAGAAGAGGAAAGCAGCAATGAAACATTCCAAGGTACGGACGGCGGTTTTGACCGCGTCGACACTGGTTCTGACGAGTGGAACCGCTCTTGCGGTAAAAGCATATATTTCCGGCAGTCAGTTTCAGCCCAAGAGCTTTGCACAGATGCTGCAGGCCAATCAGATCGCGTTTCCGGAGAATGCGGACAAGTCCGGCAAAAAGCAGGATGAGGAGGAAGAGGGAAGCAGCGTCTGGGAAAAGGTGGATGATGCGAAGGAGAAGGAAAAGCCCGCATCAACGGGAGGAACAGGTGTCCTTCTGCAGAACGGCCAGCAGGCCCTTGCGCAGGGAGAAACCGGCACAGTGATGACTGCGGCAGAGGCGGCCGCCGTGGGAAACGGTACCTCTGCAGGAGGATCACAGCAGGCCGCCGCGGGAGATGCGGTTTACGATTTCGTAAGCGACCCCTCCCATGCGGACCTTGTCATCCGCATGCCGGGAGAATCCTCCGGTAGCGGAAATGGAAGCGGAGACGGAACCGGGGCAGAAGGTGCCGCTTCGCAGGAGCAGGGACATGGGGGGAGCGGCCGCGGAAGTGAGAGCACTTCCTCTTCTTCCGGGAGTGGCGGCCGCGGTGATTCTTCCTCCGGTTCGTCTTCCGGAAATGGCGGAAGCCTTGTGCCCGGCAAGGACAACGCGGGGAGCATCATTGAGCCCATTCCGGATCCGGAGCCAGGCGAGGACAAGCCGGAGAAGCCGGGCGTTCTGGACCCATCGATCGGCTCTGACCCGGCCGCACCGGGAACAAAGCCAAAACCATCCGTGGGCTTTGATGACCATATGCCTTCCTTTGATGAATCCAAAAAGGACGACATCGCGCCGGGCGGAGTCAAAATTATGAAGGGCTTCTATCCGGATTACTGCCTGTATCGCGGACAGGAAATTACATCCCGGTCGGTTTTCTATGCGCTGGATACCTTTGTCGTAGACAAGGACCGGAATACCTATGCATGGGGCGAAGATGCTTATAACAAGTACATTCGCATTGACGGCATTTCGTTCGACGGAGGGAAAACCTGGAAGAGCTTCCCTGTGACGATTCCGGAGGATGTGGACAGTGGGAAGGTTGTGATCAAGGCCTCTTACCGCCTTTCTCAGTCAGATTCGTGGACACAGACTGACGTCTCTTATGAGGTGGAGGACAGCAGAATTCTGGTCCTGTCCAGAAGGCTGGAATCTGGAGAGACGAAGATTCCGGATGCATGTATTCTGAATACAGACAGCAGCAATCAATACCTGACCAGCGATTCCAGACTGAATCTGTATAAGCTGCAGAATGCCATCCTGGGCAATCAGGGAGAAATAGCGGAGCTGTTTCCGGGCTGGACAGAGAACGGAGAACTTGCTCCCTGGCTGTATCCTGCAGGGAGTGGCCTTCATGTGCTGGAGCCTGCGGAGACCGTGCCGCTGGATACGAATCTTTATACGGTAGAGATTCAGCCACGGATTCTCGATGATCTTCCGGGTGAGAGCGGCTTCGGGTCGCTGGGAGGCTTCTTCCAGACGCTGACGAATTATGACAGCTGGAACGGACCGGAGGATCTGGAGATTCCGCAGTATGTGCAGGCGGTGGACTTTTCCGGACTGAATCCCTGGAACCTGATTGCGGTAGATACCATCTCTGTTCCGGATACGGTTGTGTATATGAACACGGCCTCGGAAAATTATTACGTGAGGAATGCCTGGATCGTCAATGAGGAAAATCCGTATTATTCTTCGGATGCGGATGGAATTCTTTACAGCAAAAGTAAGGATGAGCTGCTCGGAATTCCTACAGACAAGGAGAGCATTACAATTTCCGGGGATACCCGGAAGGTGCTGATTCCTTACTATAATAATTTGAAATCAATCTGTCTGGAGGCTGAAAGCGAAGAGGAGCTGCCGCAGATGGACTGTACGCATCTGGACAACATGAAGTGCAATGTTCAGATGAAGGATGAGCTGCTGGTTCCTTTTCTTCGCGAAGAGGGAAAGAACTTCTCTGCGGCAAGAGGCAATACGGTCAGTACGAGGGAGAATCCGGGCATCACCTATCATGTGACCGGCGCTGGAGCTGTGCTGAATGAAGATGGGGCGGCACACTGCTTTGTCGGGGGCGGGACGGCTGCCGGGCTGACGCCGGAAATCAAGAGCATTCAGGAGAGAGCCTTTCAGCATACGAAGGAGATCCAAACCATCCGGCTCTCCTACGCCGGAGATCTTGTGGAGCTGCAAAAGGACAGTCTTGCGGGCAGTAATATCCGGAGGATTGTCTGCTACAGACAGGAGCAGAAGAGAAGCATTGAGCGGCAGCTTGACCAGGCCGGAGCAGACCATGACATCGCCGTGGAGCTGGTGCAGGAGCAGGAGAATCCGGAAGGGTACCGGTATTTCCAGGAGGAAGTGGATGGAAAGCTTCTGACCATCCTGGAATCGGCTCCGGCAGGAATCACCTCGTTTGATTCGGGGGCATTGAACGATGCAAACGGAACTAAGCTTGTAATCAGCAGCATTGCGGAGGGAGCCTTCCGCGGCTGCACATCGCTTCAGTGGGTCACTCTTTCCGAGGACACGAAGACCATCGGAGCCTCAGCATTTGAAGGCTGCAGCTTGCTGGAGGGCGTTCTGATTTCATCGAAGGACACCATTACCATTGGCGACAAGGCGTTTGATGACTGTTCTTCTCTTCGATTCCTTGCATCCAATGCGAAGGACTGCGTAAGAGAGAATGACTATGTGCCGGTGGTGGAGCAGAGCTATGGCGGAGGAGCAAGGCAGTGCTTCTTCTTCATTCCCAGCTATGATGATGCAGATAATTATTCTCTGCACGGATACCCTGAGAGACAGGCCATCAGCTTCACCATGCAGAGCAATGTGACCTCCTATGCGGTCGTGGAAACCGGAGAGAGCGGAAGGGTTCTGTACGGCCTTGGACAAAATGGAGGAAGAGAGGTTCCGTGGCTGGCCCTTCGTGCCGGGAAAAGCCTGGATCAGAAGGTTCAGCTTCCGGCAGAGACGGAGGAAATTTATCTGTATGCGTTTGCAGATACCACAGCAGGCGGCAGCTATACGGTGAACTGGAGAGAGCTTCCGGAGCTTGGCTTCGTGGATGAGGGAGCATTCTGGAGTGCTTCGCTTGGAGGAAATGTAGAAATCACCAGAATGGCTTATCTTGGAAGAAATGCGTTCAGTGGGACGCAAATCGAAAGAATTGAATTGGCTGATGTGGGCAATCTTGGAGAGAACGTGTTTGCGGACTGCGGCAGCCTGAAGGAGGCGGTCTTTGACCATGCGCAGGAGAATGCGGCCCTGCCGTCGTATTCCTTCCAGGGCTGTTCGAATCTGGAGAGAATCGTCCTGAAGAGTGCGGATCCGCTCCTTTCCTTTGCCCACTGGTATCCAAATATCACCTACCGCATCAACGGAGACTGGACGCAGGAAGAGGAAGTGGACCGGGTACAGCTGGTGGTTCCGGAGGGGGCAGAGCTGAAGTGTATTCAGGAGTGGCAGTATTATTTCACCGGGCATTCCAATTATGAGGAACTCAGAAATGCGGTAGAGGATGATTTATTCTGGGAACTCTGGGCGATGCCGACTAACGAGGAGGTCCTTGCGGAATGCGGAAAGAGGCTTCTGGAAGCGGAAAACCGGATCCGGGGGCTCCTGCGGATGGAGACCGTGGAACAGCTGACCTTCCCGCCCGAGGAGCTCCAAAACCTTCCTGCAGAGCAGGCAGACGATCCTTCGATAGAATCTCTGGAGAAAGATAAGGACAACGAGGCGGTGACGGAGAGCGTCACGGATCCGGAAGAAGAGGATGCCCTGACCGGTGGAACGGACGCAGAGAAGGCAGCAGGCGGAAATGTCGTAGATGCCGAATCCGGCCTGGAGAGCAGCGAAGAAGATGCATCGACCGACGGAGAGGCAGGCAATCCGGAGGGCGACGGAAACCCTGCGGACAGCGCGTCAGTCAGCGCATCCTCCGGGGTCGGGACCGCGGCGGTTGCAGAGCCTGTGGAAACTGCAGGAGAAAACGGCGATGCAGTGGAAGAAGGCAGCGCGGTGAGCAGTGAAGAGGAAAGGATAGAAGAATGATCGTAGAACAATCGAGACAGATCATTGCTGAGGTCAATCGAGCCTTTATCGGCAAGAATGAGGTGGTGGAGAAGGTACTGATGACCGTATATGCAGGAGGACATGTGCTCCTTGAGGACTGCCCCGGCGTCGGCAAGACGACGCTGGCGCTGGCGTTTTCCAAAGTGCTGGGCCTTAGCTGCAGGCGAATTCAGTTCACGCCGGATACGCTTCCGTCGGATATTACGGGGTTCACGATGCTGAACCGGGCCACCAATCAGTTTGAATACCGGGAAGGAGCAGCGAGCTGTCAGCTTCTTCTCGCCGACGAGATCAACCGTACCTCACCGAAGACACAGGCGGCACTTCTGGAGGTCATGGAGGAGCACACTGTGACGGTAGACGGGCAGACACATGTACTGCCTACTCCGTTTCTGTGTATTGCAACGCAGAATCCTTTGGGCTCCGCGGGCACGCAGCCTCTTCCGGAGTCCCAGCTGGACCGGTTTATGGTCAGTCTTTCCATCGGTTATCCTTCTATGGAAAATCAGATGCAGATCATCAAGGCGCAGCGCTATCAGAACCCGCTGATGGATCTTCATGAGGTGACGAACGCGGAGAATATCCTGGAGGTGCAGAACTATCTGGCTTCCGTGCGCGCAGAGGACAGTGTCCTGCGCTATGCGATCCGCCTGTGCGAGGCGACAAGAGAGCATCCTCTGGTGGAGCAGGGAATCTCGCCGCGCGGTGTCGCGGCGCTTGTGAAAATGGCAAAGGCCGGAGCGGTCATCCGGGAGCGCAATTACGTGATCCCGGAGGATGTGCGCAGTGTATACGAGGATGTGTGCGCACACAGGCTGTCTCTTCGCGCCCAGGCAAGAGTGGAAGGCATCAGTGCCCGCGATGTTCTGGAGGAGATCGCAGACAAGGTGCGTCCGGGAGAACAGTAACATGTGGAGAAGTCGGCTGGAGTATCTGTTCACGCTGCTCGGGTGTCTTGCTCTGCTGTTCTTTTTTGACCGGTCGCTGTTTCTGTGGGGGGTTGTTGAGATGGCGGCTGTGGCACTTCTTCTGCGGCTGCTTTCCAGGCGGGATGTCGGAAAGCTTCGCGTTCTGGCCGGGATGCCGAAAAGAGTGCAGGCCGGGCAGAAGCTCGTCCTGACACTTACGGCGAGGACGCAGGGAAAGCTTCTGGCAGTCGGAAGCCTTCTGGCAGAGTGCGAAATCACCTATACGATGTTCGGCGTCCGGGAGACGAAGCTGTTGTGTCTTCCCTTTTCAGACTCCGGAAAGGTTTTCCGGATCCCGCTGGATGCCGCATATTGCGGCGAGGTCCGCGTGCGGTGTACGAATCTTTGGGCTATGGATGTGATGCAGCTTTTCCGCTTGAAAATCGGCGGCTTTCCGGAAACGCATGCCATGATCTTCCCGGGAAGAGTAAATCTGGAGATGGAGCTTGCAAGAGGAACGAGCGGTGCGCCGCAGAAGGAAGGACTCCTTCAGAACCGGCGGGGAAATGATCACAGTGAGATCTACGATACCAGAGAATATGTGCCGGGAGATGACATCCGGTCCATACATTGGAAGCTCTCAGGCAAGCTGGATCAGCTGATCGTCCGTGAGGCAAGTGACCCGTCCCATTATGAGCTTCTGCTTGTTCCGGATTCCGGTCTTATGCAGGGAGAGCGGGAAACCACAAGGTCAGAGCGCAATACCGCAGCTTCTGTGTTTGCTGCAGCGGGAGAACAGCTGTGCAGACAGGGCGTTTCCTTCTGTGTGGGGCTTCTTTCACGGGACGGACTGGTGCTGCATGAGGTTCGAAACGAACGGGACTTCGAGCTGGCGCTTCATGAATGGATGTGCACGGAGCTCCCGGAGCGGTCAGGAACGGCACTGAGGTATTTCCTTCTGGAACACCTGGACCGGTATTTTTCAAGACTTCTGATCCTTTGCGCAGGGCGCTGCCAGGAGCCTTTGCAGGATTTGGAGGGGAGGATCGGCTTTACTGTTGTCAGTGCGGCCCGGGGCGGAAGAACTGCGTATTCGACGCCGGGAGAGATGGAGAACATGGTGGAAATTCCGGCAGATTCGCCCGGGAAAGAGGTTTATCGCATTTTATGCTGAAGATAAAGAACAGGCCCGCGCAGACTATCCGTCCGCAGGGGCATACAGGCAAATATCGGGTGAATTTGTGGCAGCTGTTTACTGGAATTCTTCTGCTGCAGGGAAGCCTTCTGTCCTTCTGGCATTCTTATGGGGAGGCTGGAAGGCCTTCTCTTCCTGTGGCGTGCGCAGCAGGTCTGTTCGGTTTTTGGGCAGCCTGGGGATCGGACACGATGCAGCGAAGAAGAAACCTCTGCCTTACGGCGTGGGGAATCTCCGTGGCAGCACTCCTTGTTCTGAGCCGCGGCGGGTGCATCATCGGCATTGGCGGATGGATCAACTGTCTGATCGCAGGCTGGAATGACGCACACGAGGCTGGAGTTCTTCTGCTTTCTGTCAGCTGCAGCAGGCAGGACCTTCAATCTGCAGCGGTGCTGCTCTCGCTTCTTCAGGGGGAGCTTGCCTGGGTGCTTGTTCGGAGAAGGAGGCCGGGCAGCATTGCCGTATGGAGCCTTGCCTGGGTGCTTATGCTTCTTCTGACCGGAAGCTTTTGCCCGCCGGCGCTTCTTCTTTTGTGCGGTGCGCTGATGGGTTCTTATGCGGCGGATGAAGAAATGCACACAGGACGTCCGGGAATGGTCTGGACAGTCCTGACCGTTCTTTTTTTTGCGGTCGGGGCCATTTACACGAGGGGAGGAATTCTGCCGGAGAACGCGTCGTTTCGAAAAGGCGTTCTGGGGGCAGTTGCTTCCTTCCGGTACGGAGAAACACTTCTTCCTGAGGGAAACCTCAAGGATGCCGGGAAGCTCTCTTTTGGGGAGAAGGAGGAACGACTTCTCGTTCGGAGCGGGCAGATCAAGAACCTGTATCTGAAGGGCTTTACGGGAGCAGTACTGAAGGAAAGTCAGTGGGAGAGTCTTCCGGAGGCGGCTTACGGCGGTGAGAATACGGGGATGCTGGACTGGCTTCGGGAAACCTCATTTGATCCTCAGACGCAGCCGGCGGTGTATTACCAGCTGTGTGCGGAGGAAGAAAGACCGGAGGAAAATGATCTTGGCATCCGGGTTCGGAAGGCGACAAGGCGGCATTTCTATGCTCCTTCTTCGCTGAAGGAGATTTACAACGGGACCGCAAGAAGAAATGAAGATCTGGGTCTTCAGAGCCGCGGCCTTTTCGGGAAAAGACACTATGCGGAGAAGGAATATTCCGAGGCGCTTCCGTCGGAGCTGACGGTGGCCAGGGACTGGGTCCTTTCGCCCGGAACACCGGAGCAGGAAGCCTATTGCCGGGCGGAGGAGGTTTATCGGCGTTTCGTCTATGAGGAATACACACAGGTGAGTGAGGATTTGAAATCCTTTCTGCAGATGTATTTCTGGAAGGACTATGATTCAGAGAGCGACGGAATCTACAGTGCCGTAACCCAGGTACGGAAATGTCTTGCGGCGGGGGCGGTTTATGATGCCTCCTGGAATTCTGGAAATCAGATTCCGGAAGGCGAGAATGCAGTCCGCTGGTTCCTTACAGAAGAAAAAACGGGAAATGCCGCTCTCTATGCCTCCGCAGCGGTTCTGGCTCTGCGTGCGCATGGAATACCGGCGCGCTATGCGGAGGGCTATTATGTTCCTTCGGAGCTTCTGGAGAAGGCAACGAAGGAGGAGCCGTATGCAGAGGTGACGGGGCAAAACGCTCATGCGTGGGCGGAGATTTATTTTGACGGCATCGGCTGGCTTCCTGTTGATGTGACGCCGGGCTATTATTACGATGCGGCAGTTCTGCAGCAGATGGTGATTCATCCTGGCGCGGTGAGGAAAACCGCAGCACTGGAGGACAGTATTTTCGGCGCCGACGAGATGACAGAGGAGAGTGAAGGCACCGGGAGCAGAAAAGAATCCGTCACCCGGATTGTCTATCAGACGTCGCGAATTTTCCTTGGACTGTTTGCTCTTGTTGTGATTCTGGCAACGATCTTCCACACTGCTGCCGAGGTTCGCCGGATGGTGATGATTCTGCAGGAAAGGAGGCTGCTGCAGAAGGCATCTTCCAAAGAGCGGGCGAGGCTCTATGCGGAAAAGCTCAGACGCACGCTGGAGGCTCTTGGAATCGAGTCGGCGCTCGGCTGGAATGCCGATGAGACGGACCGGGAGCTTTCGGAGCGCTTTTTGGGAATTGGCCGCGGTGAGTATCTGCGAACCTGCGGACTTCTGGAGAAATCCATTTATGGTGCAGCTCCGCTGGAAATCTATGAAGAGCGGACGGTGACCTCCTTCCTGGAGAAGGTGCTGCAAGAGGGAAAAGAGAGCGGCTTCCGCGCAAGAAGCCAGCTCCACTATCGCCTGTATCATGGCATGGCAGAGCTGTATCATGGAAGACGGGATTCCTGAGAATGCGAGGTATAAAATTCGAGATATAAAAAGAACGGATGCGGATCACCGGGAGCGGCGATCTGCATCCGTTTTTATGAGCGCAAAGGATTGGATTTTCAGGATTTC